>JBILOV010000045.1:0-11357 GCA_044374335.1 Bacteroidia bacterium
TCATTAAATTTCTCGTTTTTGAAATTAGAATTCAAGATAGTTTCTAAAAATTTAAAATTATATTTTTCAGACTCATAAAATTCAGACATTACCGTAAATGAATAGTTTTCCATGAAGTTATCTAAAACATCTAACCCATCATTATTTAGATAATATTGATTAAAAATTTCATCATGATTTGATATGAAATTTATCAAATAACTTGTCTCGTAGCCCGAATTATCTATACTATATATATTCCATGAATCGATTAATGATATGTTAGATGGATATTTAAACAATACTGAGTTTTTTATTGATTTAAAATTTCCACTTTGACCTATTGATATCTGTTTTTCTAGATAGGTATCACTTACTTTACTATAATAATCAAATGCTGTCTCCAATGTTTTATTAATGTTCTCATAATCAACATTTTTAGAATAATTATAAAGCTTTGCTTTAGTCTTGTTTAACAATGCTGCTAAGAAATTTTTATTATCAGAATCCAAAGCCACATCATTTAATGTATTTGCAATAGTGAAATTAACAAATTGCATTCTTTGTTCAAGTGATATTTTATCAATAACTGTTGAGAAATCGTAAGCGTTACTTTGAGGGTCAAATAAATTAGGTAAAGTATATGAATTAACATTATTATTAGAACTTGAGATTTTATCAAGCAAATAATGGGAAATTGAAAATGATTTTTTTTCTACAAATTTCGACTCTATTTTATTCATAAACCTTATTCCCACATCCGAACAAAGTGAATTCGAAAGTAACAAGCTATGAAGAAGTCTGTTGTATGAATATCCTCCAGTTGATTTATTTAAAAAATCTTTATTGTTTAAAATTATTGAATCAAATGCCCTATCAAGATTTTTATAATCTCCGGTTAATGCAAATAAATTTGCCAGCTGAAAATAACCTGCATTATGTGTAATATTATCGTTATAGTTTGACTTTACAGATTTGATTTTTGGATATACCGATTTAAACCATTCCAAAGACTTCGACTGAAAAGGTGAGATTTGATTAATGATAATCTTTATTTGTTCTTTATCATAATCTATTAATTCGGGAGCAATTTGCATTAATCTATTAAATTGATTAACATCCATATTTTTGACAATCGCAGTATCAGAAATTAAATTGATAAATCCGGAGAAAACGTCCTTGCAAAATAGTTGATATTTGGCACTTACTTTTTTCTCGGATATACAATAATTATTGTCTCTCAATAAAATATAGGAATATATTACAAAACTTATCGAATTAATACTCTTTGAAAATATTTTATTGTTTGAAAATATTTTTTTACCATTCAAATAATCTATTTGCATTTCAAATAGAGGGGCAATTAATGAATTATCGGGTTCATTTTTAACTTCGTTCTTGCCCAACTGAAAACATTTAATTAGCATTTCCTTTGTCAGCTCATTTTTAATAGAGTCACTATCAAATAAATCTAAAAGAGACTTATAGGAGTCTGAATTAAGCATCTCGCATTTTAAAATATAATCTGCTTTAATTGTATTTTTAATATACTTAGACTTTAGCAACTCATTACCCTTCTGCAATACATCACTAATCACATAATCATTCTGTTTTTTTCTAAAATCAAAATAAAAATAAGTGCAACCAAATACCATTAATAAAATACCAAATACGGCAATAATTTTATCGGCTCCGTATTTAATAACTGTACGGTTTATAAATAAACGGCGTGCGCTCCGCTTAATAAATTGTTTGGCATTATTTAACGTAATTTCAGCATCTTGTAACTTTTTTTCTTGATTTACTTCGCGTTCATCATAGCGTACCAACCAATATGTATTTGGTTTAGCAGTGTTAAACCAGTTTTCAAAAAAAGTAAGTGGACCAATTGGCAATAAATAATCGGATGATTTATTACTATCAGTCCAACGCTGTAATTGTTTATTAAAGTCTTGCCAGGTTAATAAATTATCATATTCGTCCTTGGCCCAATCGGTTAATTTTTTCCAATTACGTATTAAACTTTCGTGAGTAATATCCAAGACACTATTACCAGATAATTCTTTTGCTTCGGCAGTGACATCAAAAATAAAAGGTTTTAAAAATGTATTTCCTTGTACTCTAAACACATATAATACTTGCGCAACAATAGAGGTTGTAATATGAGACTGATTAATTATTTGGGTAACTTCCTCCAACGTCATGCGGTTACGAACTGCACGAGATTCATCAATTTTGGTTAAGCATTTAAATGCTGTTTCAACAATTAATTTAGCATCATGGTCTGTTATGGTTTCCGAAAAGCTGTTGGCATTTTCAAATAATTCATTAGCGTGTGCATCTAACACATCACCTAACGAAGAATGCGTAAAAAATTCTTTTTTAAATTCTGGTATTGTATTAAACCAAGTATCAAATTCAATTCTATCTTTTTCTGTTAATTGATTTTTTGGAATTCCGTTTATTTTAGCAAAATGAATAATATCCATTTCAACTTGACCGCTATCTGCCTTTTGCCAAATTTGATTTAATGAATGTTGCAAAACCGGCAATTGATCAATGCCGTCATTCATTTCATTAATCAGCATTTCAACCAATCGTTTCGAAATTTTATTGCCGTTGAGTTGAGCAGGCTCTTCAATCACCTGATAAATTTCTTTACGCTTTAATCGCGGCACAAAAAACTGGCTATAGCCAATGTATTCAGGCAATCCTCTAAATGAGGCGCACTGACCAATATAATCGCTTCGCATGGTGCAAACAATATATATGGGCACATCTTGCTCAATTGCTAAGCGTGTTGTTTCTAATAAAGAATTGATGACTGCTTGCGATTCAATGGAACATTTGCCGTTATGATAGTTTTCTGGATTTGTAAAAAATTCTTCAAACTGATCTACTAAAATTAATAAGTTAGCACCTTTGCGTTTTGCTTTTTTTTGTTCGTCAAGAGTTAATTGTGTAAAGGTTTCACTTTGCTGATCAACCCAGTATGGTGATGATTTATAAATATCTATTAAGGAAGAAAAGCCATAACTCAATTCTTTTTCAATGCGCGGGACATCATTTATTTTTAATTGTTCGCTAATAGCAGTTGCCATATTAGTAAGCGGTTCACGCTCTGGTCTAAAATCAGCAACAATCCAATTATTAAATTTAGCTTTAAAAAAACCCGCTCTTGCATTAGGAATAACGCCTGCATATATTAATGAAGATTTTCCGTCGCCTGATGCACCGGTAAGCATTAAAAACTTTTTGGCTTCTAGCTGCTTAACAATTTGTTCAATATGTTCATCTCTTCCCTTAAAGAAAATAGACTCGTCTTCGTTAAATGGACGTAAACCTGGATAAGGACAAATAAGTTGTTCTTGCATAAACACTTTTATTAGCTAATATTTTTACTTTTAGGATTTCTTTTTGTATGAAAAACCGATGTAATAACTACATAATTATCCTTTGAATAAATTTTATAAATTACTATGTAAGGAAAAGTTTTTAAAAACGCTTCATGATATTTATGTTTATTTTTTTTAAACAATAAAGGGTTCTGTTTTATATATTCAAACACATTATTTAGCTCCACAATAAACTTAATTGCTAAATCAAAATCGATTTTTTTATACCACAAAACAGATTCCTGTAATTCCAACTCAGCCCGTTGAAGTAATTTGATGCTAAATTGTCGTTCGGTCATTACTTTGAAGTTACCAGTTTTAAAAGATTTTTCACAACTATTTCACTATCTTTTCCTTTATCTTTCCCCTCTTCAAATCGTTTAATTCTTTTATCCATTTCTTTTGTGAATTCCTTTGTCCAGATATCATGTTTTTCTTCAATTTCATCTTCAACCATTGTGTAAATAGCCTTAATTTTTTTCTCGTCTGCAAAACGTATATACTCCGCAAGTTTATTTCTCAATGTTATTGTTGTCATAATAATTTATTTTTTTATGAAATTGCTTCAATTATTTTATCGTATTGTACTTTTATTTCAAGAGGAATTAATTCTCCTGCAACAATTAGCGAAACTACTTTTGGTGCTTTAAATTTTTTATTGGTATTAGTTTCAGGATCTTCATCTCCAATTAATAGTATCGGTGTGTGTGAAGATGCGCCACCAATTTTTTTCCAAATTTGTTGAGTAAATGGCAGAGCCCAGTCTGCGGATTCTTTAAAATAAATAACGGCTAATTTACTTTTACCAATTTGTTGTGCGCAAAATTCAGAATAGTCCATATCACTATCTTGCACAATATTTAATTTTTCAATCGGAATAATATCACTAAGCATTTCAGCCACATCATTTGCATCATAATCATCTAATTGATTGTAAACTAAAAACACATCTGTATCTTTAATATCAAACTCTTGCTTAGATTCAACTTTTACGCTGGTGCGCAAGTCATCAACTAGTTGAATTGCGGAGCTTGTATTACTAAAATTGATGCCATGAGTTATATTATTTCGAATATCCGAAATAAATTTTAATTGCAATTCATCTTTTATTTCGTTGATGGAATATGGAAACCAAATAAATAATTTGTAATTGTTGTTTTCCTTTAATTTATTTAGAGCTACGTTATACTGATAGTGCGCTAAAGAAATTGACTGACCTTCCAGGAGAGTTCCGTAGTCTAATCCGAAAATATGAACAGAACAAGATGCGGAATTAATTTCTTCAGTGATATGAGAAAAGAATCCGTTATCATATTCTAAATTTGAAGGATATACCTGAAAATTAGCTTTTAATAGTGTGTTAAACAAATCATGACGTTTATCATCTTGTTGATTAGTTGTAAAAGCTAAATAAATTCCAGACATAGTTTTATTATTACATGTAAAAATACTTTAATTTATTAGATTAACAAATCTCAAACAATGCCTAAAAGCAAAAAACCTCCTACTAAAATAGTAAAAGGTTTTTTATAAATTTTTCTATAAATTTAGAAATGCCACAAATCATGTTCCCATCTAAAGATATCGTTTTTAATACGATCAGATTCTAAAAGGGCATCGATGCCTTTTGAATATTCATTTATACCCCTATCAAAAACATTACTTTCTTTTATTGCTACGCTTGAAAACTGTCGTTTCCAAAAGATATCTTCAAAAGTTCTTCGTTCTGCATCATTTTTTGCATTATAAACTTCATGTTTAGCAAAAAAAGGACGACATGCTGGAAAATAAACAAAAAACTGCTCTCTAGTTGCCTCTTTTTCCTCATCGTAAGTATATATACCCAATGCTAAAATCCTTACTTCTAATACTGATTTTTGCTTATCAAAAAACCAATCCTCCTTCAATCGAAGTCTTCTGAATTTTTCAAACATCCAAGTTGAATCTGACGTTGGAACCTTTGTAGGCACTTCAGTACCATCAGCTAAAATATCAATTCTTTCAACAGTATCTATTTTCACAATTTTATTTCTAATTACAGATGTTTCTAATGGCTCCAAAAACTCATCATCTCGAAATGCAATTATTTCACCAGACAATATATGCTTAAATAAAACCTGTAAAAAAGAAATTCTACCTATTACGGGTGTGGTGGGATAATATAATTGTTGATTTTGTTTTTCACGCATATCTAATTCACGCCAAACACGTTTTTCCCAAGTAACATCACCTTCTCTCAAATAAGTATATGGTATAAATCGTCTTTGTTGATCACTAAAACTTGACCACTTATCATAAACTCCATCTCTATATTCACCAGGCTGAAAAACTCCAGGCTGAGCATTAAATTTTATTGTAATAAGCACAAAAAATGCTAAAAATATATGTTTTAAATGTATCATAATTATGTTATTTAATTTTCAACGTAACACCTGGAATACTCCTATTAGAACCATCTGGTCCTCTAGCTTTAACATTTTCAAAGAAAATTTTACTACCAGTACCCGCAGATTTTAGAATTTGTCTCGCTTCATCATTCAAACTATTTCCTGAACAAGTAACAGATTTCAAGGCTCCCTTAACAACTGCACTTAATTCAAAAGATGTTACAATAAATTTAGCATCAAATTCAAAACCATCTAATGATGCAGCGACGCCACCAATAGCTGCTAACTCTGATTTTTTAACATCAACACTCCCAGATTTACCACCAACCTTAGCTATAGGATCAGGAATTTTTTTAACACGGAACTTTTTAGGTGGTCCTTGAGGTTTTGTTCCATCCGCAGTTTTAGCAGATGTAGAAATCAAACATTCGCCAGGCGTTGTAAATCTTAAAATAAATTTACCGCCAGCGCCACCTGTTTTGGTTACTCCGCCCCCAGTAGCATTCACAACTAAATTAGCTGGAGCAACACCAGCAGCAGAAATAGCGACAGGATTATCAACACCAATATAAAATACATTCATTTTTTCAGCCTCTACAGCCACTGCAGGAGCAGCAACCGTGTAGGCTTTTTCAAATGGATAATATTTAAAAGTTCCATCAGGACTTTTATACTTAATTACACCTTTATAATTTTGATCACCTTGCCCACCGGTGCCAACAGAATATTTACCTTCACCAGAAACAATTGGCACTAAAGTACCTTTAGCACCTCCTGCAGCAGCGGCAGAATCAACTCCAATCATAATTTCCATATCTCCTGCACCTAATTTAGATGAAGATGCCGCTAAAAAGATATCAGCTTCATAAGGCTGACCTGCCTGAATGTATGAAGATGGAGCAACAACACGCGCTTTAATAGCATCAAACTTAATAGCTAATTTACCGCTTGCACCTGAAAATACTTGTAAAATATCAGCTTCTACATTTTTTAAATCAGCTTGCATTTTATTTAACGTAGTTACAACAGCTGCTTCAGGTAAATGATAAAAGTTTTTTGCTTCCCACCCAAATTTAACATTATCTTCCATAAAAGGAGTTTCGTCTGGCTCAATCGACTTTAATTTCTTTTTTAAAGCGTCATAATCATCTTCTGGTAATTTAATTTTAGGATCTTTTTGCATTGCGTCAACAATTCCTACCAATTTATCATGTAAACCTTTTAACTTCCCTTTTAACTCATTTGCTGAAAATTCACCTGTTTTAGGAGTAGCTGCTTCAGATCCAATTAAAAAGTTAGTTGGTACATCATAATTGTCAATCTGACCCGTTTTTTCCATCATTTCTAAACGCATGGTATCCGCCGTTTTCTCATCTTTCTTTTCAGTAAATGCTATAACTTTAGTTTTTAAAATACCAAAGTATTTATAAGTTTCCATAATTTATTTCTGCGCCAAAATAGCTTTTTCAAGATAAGGTTTTGCAGCGGCTGTGTTTTGAGCCATTTCTTCAAAAGCTTTAAAAAGACGTTCATTATTTTCATGCATATTTTCTTTTGCTTTCTCAATACTTTCGTTTACTGCAACGTAACCATGTAATATTTGTTTTGATACATTCATTGCCAAAAGCGCCGTCAATACAAGGTACATCATACCTATCATTTTTTGCCTTGGTGTTTCTTTACCGCCTCCCATAATACTATACTATTTTTTTAAAATTAAAATTTTTTGAATAATTTATAGAAAATGAATGAAAGGTTGTCTTTCATTCATTTTCTGAGTAGGTTAAATACTATTTATTGAAATTCATAGCACCTAACATATTACCATAAATGGTGTTTAGCGCGGTTAAATTGCTAGATAATTGAGACATTTCAGCACGGTATTTTTTAGTATCATCTACTGAATCGTGTAAGTTTTTCATTAATTCACCTAATCCACCATAGAACTTCTCAGTAGCTTCTAAGTGAGTACGAGAACCTTGTAATTGTAATTCATAGGTAGCATTTAAAGCAGATAAGTTTTTAGAAACACTATTTAAAGAAGTTCCTATTGATGCACCAGCGTCATTAGATTCTGCTAAGTTTGCCATTGCATCAGCAGCTTTGATATAGGTGTCTGCTAAGTGTCCAACATTTTTAGAAGCATTTTTTACACTATCAACATATTCATTCGTTGCAACTGTTGCATTACTTATGTCGCCTATTTTATTTGCGCTATCACTTAATGAACGCATTCCTGAACCTAAACTTTCAATTAATTCCGGACCAATTTTAGCATCAGCTAACATGGCATCTAGTTGCGCTGATACTGGTGAACCACTTTCAATTTTGTTTAATTCTTGTTCTTCATGACCACCCATTCCACCTAATTCAGGATATGCTAATGACCAATCATATTCTTCGTGAGGAATATCAAGTCCAAATAATATAAATAATACAGCTTCTGTACCTAAACCTGCAATAATGGCAATATCAGAACCTTTCCAGTGCTGAATTTTAAATAATGCTCCAATAATTACGATTGATGCACCAAAACATGATGCTAAGTGTAAATACTTTTTAAAACCGGTTACTTTAGGAAGTTTGCTCATAGCTTTTTTGTGTTTGTTTAGTTAGTGTTTGTTGTGTTTTATTTTTTGTGTTTTTATGTTTTTATAATTAACTACCAATTTCATCTCCTTTTGAACGACCTAAATAAGTCATTACATTACGGAAACCGATGTAACATTTAGCAGTGTCTTGGTATTCGTATGTTCTAGTACTAACCTGTAGATAATATCCTACATCTTTCCATGAACCACCACGAATAACTTTACGTTTTAATACATTAGCATCTTTATCTTGTGCCTCATAAACATAATCAGGATTCAAATCGTGAGCAAAGTCGTAAGCAGATTCATCAAATGCGTTACTTGTCCATTCAGATACATTACCAGCCATACAATATAAACCATAATCATTAGGATTATATGAATATATATAAACAGAGTGAAATCCACCATCATCAATATAAGAACCACGCATTGGTTTAAAATTTCCTAAGAAACAACCACTTGCATTACGAATATAAGGACCGCCCCAAGGATAAGGAGATAAATCGTTACCGCCACGAGCTGCATATTCCCACTCAGACTCTGTTGGTAAACGGAAATCATTCACAATACTCATTCCGTTACCTGTTAAATAATTATTTAATAAGTTTGAACGCCAAATACTAAATGCACGAGCTTGTTTCCAAGTAACACCTACAACTGGATAATCATCATAAGCAGGATGCCAAAAATACATATTAGTCATTGGCTCGTTAAATGAATACGTAAAATCATGAACCCAAGCTAATGTATCAGGATACACATTAATAACGTCTTTCAAAATAAATACTGATCGATCAACTCCATTTCTCTCACGAGGAACATAGTTACCTTGTCCAACCCCAATTTCATCCTCAACATTATAGGTTCCTAAAGTTTTTGGATCTTTAGCAGGATCACCAACAGGAGTTGAAACTTGACCTGGAACACCGTTTTGACCATCATTTAAATGAACACCATTAATATATTCTGCTTTTTTATATTCATGAGCAGCATCTTGAATATCTAGAGATTTTTGAGGAACAAAACGATTGGATTTTGAAGCCGCTAAACGAATATCTATTCTATAATATTCAAAATTTAACTTACGAGCGTCAATTTCTTTTCGGTTATAAAAACGCTCACCCTCTGGCATATAAAGTGGTTGCAAATCTGTACGATAATCTTCATCATCACTATCCCATTTTATTTTTTCATCCCAGTTAATATAAGGATCTTGCAAATTCACGTCCGTTTTATAAACTGGCCACATTCCTAAGAAATCTTCTTGTGAAATTTGAAAGGCTTCAGCATCTGGTCCTGAACCATTTGCTAATAATTTACGAGCAATAGAATCACGAACCCAATTAACAAATTGACGATATTCATTATTAGAAATCTCGGAATCATCAATATAAAATGCTTGAACAGAAACCATTTTTGATTTAGCGGTATGAGCCATTGTAATTTCCTCATCACTTGGTCCCATATGGTAGCTTCCCATAGGAATATACAAGGTACCATATGGATCTGGCTGAAACCATTGCTCTCTACCTTGAGCACCTACTAACTCTCCTGCCTTTTTGTTACAACCAGTAACAACGGCAATAAATGAAGCTAATACAATCAGTTTTTTCATAATGCGTTTGTTTAGTTTTGGCTAGATGAAATAATTTATATTCATTTAGCTTTCTTATATTTTATAATCCCAATCTTTATGTTTAGTTACACTTTTATTTATTAACAAGTTTTTAACAAAAAAATAAAGTTTGTAAGGGGCTTATACTTGCTTTTTTTTTAAAGGTTACAATTTAATCTAAAAATCTTGCATTTTGATAACTACTCACTTTTTTAGGTTTTTTTACATTAAAGCAGTAACCAAACATAATTTCGTGTGTGCCTGCACTGAATCCTTTAATTTTTGATAATGTTAAATCATAAGAATATCCAATTTTCATGCCTTTCCATTTGTATCCTAACATAGGAGCTATAGCATCTTGCATACGATAAGAAAGACCTACCCAAATTTTTTGGTTATATATATATGTTAAATTAATATCAACTTGAGTTGAAGCTGCATCTGTTTTCACTTTTAAATTAGGATTTATACCATGTATACCTCCAACACCTAAATTAAATGTATAACCACCTACTATATAATAGTGACGTGCTAATGCAAATTTAACATCTTCACTTGATTTAATGTCTTGAGCTGCTAAGTGAGTAGAAGAAATACCCACATACATTTTATTAGCAATTGAATAAAAAGCTCCAAAACCAACATCATAACTTAACTTATTTAAGCCTGAAGTCGTAACCACATTAGTACCAGTACCAGCAGTATAAGCCGGAATAGAAGCATCTGCAACTGTATTACCATCTGGGGTAATCCAATTACCGTTGAATTGTTTTTGTAATATACCACCATCGATGCCTACACCTAAAACACCAGCACCAATATGACGATTATACGCTAAGGCTAAACGAGCAAATAACGTTTTATCAAAACCTATTTGATCACTCATTACATTTAATCCAATAGCTATAGGTAATTGTCCAATTGGCATATCAAAACTTAATAAACCAGTCCTTGGTGCACCAGGAAAATTAACCCATTGCTGACGATATAAAACATTAGCACAAATAGCCTCACTTGTACCAGCATAACCTGGATTATAAATCAATTTACTATGCATAAACTGAGTGAACTGTGGGTCTTGCTGAGCGAATGAAACGCTAGTTAACGCTGCAAACGCAACTGTTAATGTGGTAAAAATTTTCTTCATGTTATACCAATTTTATTTGTTTTGTTAAGTATAGTTAAAAATACCTAGGGGACTAAGTTAAAGTATATTTATTAAAAATCAAACATTTTGAACCTTTTTTTGTTAAAAAGCACCTTTCTACAAAATTTATACAAATTTTATAAAAGTTAGATTTTATTAAATACCAAATAGTCGTAGTAAAGTAATTTTAAATTGCAATTATTTATAAATCAAGGTAAGCAAAAACAGAAAAGTTAGTAC
>JBILOV010000046.1:0-11321 GCA_044374335.1 Bacteroidia bacterium
TTATTTTACTAATTACAAATGGGTTTATTAATTCAACGACAGCACAAAAATTATCTCTTAAACAAGAAACTACGATACGAAAAACTATTGCTAATCAGTATGGTGAGGTAGATAAAACCATAAAACTAGAGGTAGGTAAAGGTTCGTTTTGTCAAGTGGGAAAAGATACTTTTTTTAATCCAATTGGTTTTCATTATGTATTTAAACTAGAGAGGGATTCAGCTAAAAGACTTGACTGCTGCGTTTGGCATGGTGGAAATTTTAGACGGTTTCTTTTTAGCTACCAAGAAACGCTGTACACCTTAGGAGGCTATGGTTTTTTTAGCACAAACAACAATTTACAACACTTTAATTCTCAAACAAAAGAGTGGACTTTTAGTCCTACTAACGGAACTGTGCCACCTTATATAGATGGATTATGTTTTAAAATAAATGATCATGTTTATAGTTTAAATAATCTAAAGGGAGGAAATGCTACATCTCCTAACTTAAAAGACACATTAGCTTATAAACTTAATTTAAAAACCATGACTTGGGAATGCTATGTGCAGCCTGATAGTTCTGCTCGTATTTATGGGCTTTCATTATACACAAACGATTATTGTTTTCAATTTGGTGCATTTCAATCTTTAATATTTAAGCCTTCAGAGTTTAAGTATTTATTAATAAGAAATGACGATTATGGGTTTAACAATATAGAATATTTAAAGTCAATTAATCATAATACTATTTTAATAAAAACAAACGGAGGAAGTTCTCTTATTGATACGCTTGTTGTGACATTAAACGTAGATAGCATTTGGAAAAAAAATAGTTCAAATACTAAACAACTGCAATTATTGCCAATTTTAAAACCTACAAAATCATTATCATACACAACCTGGTTACTTGCTTTTATTTTACTGAGCAGTTTACCCGTGATGGCATATTATTATAAAAAACGCAAAAGCAGTAAAGTTAACATTGAGCCGTTGCTTGATAACATTGATAATCAGGAGTTTAAAAAAGATGTTCAACCAGAAGAACTGCAAAGCGATATATACAAAGCAATACTAAATTGCGGTAAATTAAATGTGAGTACAGAAGAGCTTGATGAATTGCTTGGTATATCGCACTTAGAGCCAGATAGCAAAAAATTGAAACGCCATAGATTATTGAGTAAAATAGAGAAAAATCATCCCGGTTTTATTATAAGAATTAAAGATCAAATTGATAAACGACAATTTTCTTATCAAATAACCAGAACATAAACCTACCTAAACATCTGGCTATCAAATTGTAAACTAACATGAAACCAAGTTGAAACCGATACGAAACCTATATAATTGGGCAATCTTCAGTAATTTGTTTTCAATTTTAAAAAACAAATTATGAAAAAACAATTATTTATTTTTTTTGCTACTGTGATCAGCTTAAGTGCATTTGCACAAACAGTTCCTTCATACGTGCCAACAGCTGGATTAGTTGGTTGGTGGCCATTTAACGGTAATGCTAATGATGAAAGTGGCAATGGTAATAATGGTGTTCTTATGAATGGCGTGACATTATGCCCAGACAGAAACAATAATTTAAATAATGCTTACAATTTTGATGGGAATAATGATTATATTCAAACACCAATCAACTCAAATTATAATAATTATAGCTTTTCAGCATGGATTAATCCGAATATTATTTCTCAAATGTATCTTTTTGGAAATGACGACGAAGCAAGTTCAGGAAAATCAATGTATTTAACAAATAGCGGAGGACTTAGTATTTATAATTGTCATCCTATTCCATCTTCTAATTGCTACGTCATTCAATCGGCGGTTACAGCCAGTAATACAATTGTTTCAAATATTTGGACACATGTTTTAGCTTCTGTTAATAGTGGTACGGTTACATATTACGTAAATGGAATAAATGTCGGACAAGGGAATGGAGTTGAAATATTTGGAATTAATTGGGTAATTGGTGCCAAAGGTAATTTATTCACACAATTACCATTTAATGGTAAACTAGATGATATTGGTGTTTGGGATAGGGCCTTAACTGATTGTGAAATTCAAAAATTATACAATGCAGGTGCTGGATTGGCAATCTCACCAAGCACTCTTACAATTTGTTCTGGTCAATCAATAAATTTAACTGCAAGTGGTGCAACAAATTATTTATGGAGCACAGGGGCTACAAGTTCTTCAATAACAACTAATCCAAACATAAACACTACTTACAGTGTTTCTTCAACCTATGGCACTAGTTGTATAGAAACAAAAACAGTAAGTGTGGCGGTTAATCAAACACCAACTGTTGCAGTTAATAGTGCAACAATTTGTTCGGGTGCAAGTGCAACTATTGTTGCAAGCGGTGCAACAAGCTATAGTTGGGATAATGGAGCAACAACGAACTCAATTTCTGTTTCGCCTAATGCAAATACTAATTATACAGTTACCGGTTTAACTAATGGTTGCAGTGATACAAAAACAGTAAGTTTAACTGTTAATCAAACACCAACTGTTGCAGTTAATAGTGCAACTATTTGTTCAGGCAACAGTTTTACTATAAATCCAAATGGTGCTGCGACTTATTCATATTCAAATGGTTCAGCAATAGTTAGCCCTCTAAATACAAGTACATATACAGTAACAGGTTCTTCAATTGAAAATTGTGTTTCTGTTCCTCAAACATTAACTGTTACTGTTGATGCAAATGCAACTATAACATCACAACCAACTAATCAAACATTACTTACAGGAAGCACTGCAATATTTACAATAACTGCTACCGGCAATTCTATTTTACAATGGCAAACAAATTTAGGAGTAGGTTTTCAAAATATAAGTAATGTAAGTCAGTATAGTGGAGTTAATACAGCAACATTAACAATAAATAATATAAGTATCAGCAATGATAACCAAACATTTAGATGTATTGCTGGAACTGGCTTATGCAGCGATACAAGTGATGTTGCAACATTAAGTTTGTCGCCTGTTAGTATTGAGGAATTAAGGTTGTTGCAAAATATTACTATTTATCCAAATCCTGCAACAAGTCAAGTTACAATTTTGGCAGATGTTAAATTAATAGGAAGTGTTTATACAGTTTATAATTGCATTGGTAAATCTGTTTTTGTAGGCAAGATAAATTCCGAAAACACACTTATAGATTTAGAGAATTTATTACAAGGTCTATATATAATAACTATTGGCAATAATATTAAACAAACATTTAAAGTTATAAAACTATAATACAATGAGTCAATTTACAATTGCAGCTGCCTATAAGTGGCCAAATAAAGACAATAAAGAAAAAACAACCAATTCGGAATTAGCTATTAAGTTCATTACAAATAGTTTAAAAAAACGATTTGAAAACAAGAACTCAAAAAAAATAGATGTAAAATATGATGTTGTTTATAAAAGATTGCGAGCATCGGCTGGCAAAACAATGCTAGATAGTATTATAAAACGCATTGAAACTGCAAATGTGGTTATTGTGGATATTTCTAAATTAACTGCTAATGTTTTTTTGGAGCTTGGAATTGCACTTTATGTATCTAAAAAACAAAATCTTTCAGTTTATATTATCAAAGAAAAAGTTAACGGAGATGAACTGCTGAAAGATTTACCAAGTGATTTGCAAGGTTATTTTATTAGCACCTATGTAATTAATAATGGCTTACCAACATTTAAAGATAACAATTCGCTACTAATGAGTATTGTTTCAGATATTAATGATCATTACCAAATTGGAGGAGATTTTTTTGAAAAAACCGATGAAATAAATTTTGATAATTAAATCTTGAAAGCTTATTATCAAAGCAATGATGTGATTAGTTAAAAAGTTATAAAACAATTTTATTATTAAATTACATGACAAGTAAAATGAAAGGAAGTTTATAAACCTTGCATTAAAATTTATTCACTAATTAAACTCATATAAAATAATTGCTTGTGTTTGTTTTAAAAAGTCTGTAACTTAATTTGTTGCAGGTTTTTTTTTATAGATATTTATTGAAAATAAATAGCACATAATTTAAAACAATATAGCACTTGAAAATACTTTATTGAAATAAAAAATCTTTTTAGTTGTTTTATTACTTGTGGTTTACACATCTGAGTAAATGGTAAAAATAGGGGAGTGCAATTAAGAATAACTTTTCATGTTATGAAGTAGTTATCTAATTAGAGTTCTAGTTAATTGCTTTGCTATTAAAGTTAACTAAAATCAATTCCTCTAAAGTAAAACGTTTGCCATTAATAAAAGCGGTTAACCATGCGTCTTTTTGTCCCTTTGCAATTATTTTTTGACGAGCTTCTTCCGCTTGCTTCATTGTAGAAAAGCTAAGTTGTGTAATACGAGTAATTCCATCAGGATATGTTATGATTTCGGGAGCACCAAATTGTTTAAGATGATTATATTTATAATTTTTAGGATTTTTAAACGCCGCAATTTGAACTTTAAATACAAGACCTTCAGCGCACATAGTTTCAGCAAGGCTTAATAGCTGTTTGTATACAGTTGGGTCATTTAATGATTTACCTTTAATTGATTTAAAATCTGGCATAACAGAATCACTGCAAGGTTTTAAATTTAATGGTATAATAGAATTGTTTGTTATTGTTTTAGTAGTAGCTTCTGTTTTAACACGATTAGCAGTTTTTGCTGCTATGTTAACACTATTAATTATTGAAGTATCATTTTTTAATACCTCGCTACTTTTATTATTTTGTAATAAGCTATCTAAAATAGTTTTTACTGAAACCTGATTTTTTTGTTTTTCAAACTGTGTAGTGTAGGCATAAAAATCTTTTTTTATTTCTACCAATTTGTTAATATTTTCTACAGAAACTTCTTCTTCAATAGGCTCCATATCTTTAATAGATATTTTTATTTTATACTCATTACCTGGTGTAATAGCCATTAAATATTTTCCAGTTTTTGGATTTGCATAATATGGTCCAATAGCCTCATTGTTTTCTTTCTTTATTAATTCAATTTTTGCCTCCGAAGGTTTGTCATCAACATAAACATTTCCTTTTAATATTGCTAAGCCTGACCTCTCAATTAAAATCCCTGGAGTAACGGTATAAATATCTTGTTCTCCTTTTCCACCTGTTCCACCTCTGTTTGAAGAGAAATATCCAACATTACCTTTTGCATTATTAACATAATATCTATCATCTTCTGTTGTATTTAATGGTATGCCCATACTAAATGGCTCTAGCCAATTATTTTCTTTTTTTATTGAATACATAATATCATAACCACCTATACTTTTATGCCCCTCTGAACTAAAAAAAAGTGTAATTCCATCGGGATGAATAAATGGCGCATCTTCATTATATTTTGTATTAATAGTGGGTCCTAAATTTTTCGCAGGACCCCAATCTCCATTTTCCTTTTCAGATACATAAATATCTCTGCCACCCATCCCTCCCGGACGTGCAGATGCAAAATACAAATATCTTCCATCAGATGTAATTGAACAACTACCTTCCCAAGATTCTGAGTTTATATTAGCATTTAATTTTTCAGGCTTACCCCATGTTTTTTCTAACAAACTACTCGAATATAAATCTCCCGGATTATTTGGATCACTTACAAATGTAAACAGAACTTGTCCATCCGGCGACAAAGCAACAGCTGCATCATTGCCATTTGTATTCAAAGATGAAATTTCAGAAGGTTTCCCCCAAGTTGAATCGTTACTTCTAATACTTATAAAAATATCTTCATGATATACACCTTCTTCTTTATCCTGTTTAAGCATATCGTTAAGTAGACCTCCTTTACTTTTAGTTCCGATATATGTAAATATCATTACAGACTCATCAGATGAGATTACAGGTACTGCTTCGATTTCATGAGTATTAATAGGAGAACCAATATTTTTAATATCCAATACTGACTTTTTTGAAATTAACTCCTTACCATTATTGCAATTGATTATTCCCAAATGAGCTTCCTCTAAAAGCGTTAAATTATCGTTTGATGTTTTGTTTTGGTTTGAAGCAATAAATAAATCATAATATTTTATAGCTTCATCAAATTTATAATTGATATGATATGCCTTTGCCAAATAGTAATCTGCATCCGGCGACTTATTAGTTTTTTTAATGTCTTCAAATATTTCGGTTGCTCGAGCTTTTTTCTCAGGACAATATAAAGCGGAATAACCTAAGCGAAACTTATATAAGAAGTTTTTAGGAAACTGCCTATATAAGTTATCATAAAGTTCATAGGCTTTTTTATAATCTTTCGTATCAAAATAATAGCTTGCATCAGCTTGTATGTTTTTATTTTGACCAATAACTTTAGCAAAAAGAAGACATACAATTATTAGACATTTAAATTTTCTCATGAATAAATTTTTTAGGATTAACTTTTTATTTTTTAAATTACTAATTCCTAGATGATATTTTTATTAAATTTTATTTAAATATAACGAATTGATTATTAAGGTCAATGTGTATAACTAAAAAAACCGTCCGCTATTTAGCGAACGGTTTAAAAAAATGTGAAAAAGTGAATTTATTTTCCTGCGGGTTTGTTTGCTCCTGCGGGTTTAGTTCCTGGTGCAGGTTTAGTTGAGCCTTGAGCACCTGGTATTTGAGCAGCTGGTAATGTTTCTAGTTTTTTCTTTACTAAAGGTAAAATATCATCAGCTGGTTCAGTATATAATACATTTCCAGAACTAGTATCTAAAACATATTTATAACCATTTTCTTTAGCAACTAAATCAATTGCTTTTTTAGCTTTATCATAAATTGGTTTTGATAATTCGCCATACTTACGTTGATAATCTTGTTGAGCTGAAGCTTTAAAATCTTCAATACGTTTATTTAAATCTTGTAACTCAGTTTCTTTTGTAGATGCTACTAATGCAGAGTATGTTTCTTTATTTTTCATATAATCAGCATACTTAGTTTGCAATTCAGTGTCCATTGTAGCAACTTGGTTTTCCAAATCTTTTAAATATTTTTGGGCTACTTCCTGAGCAGTTTTACTTTCTGCCATTGTTGTAATTAAAGAATCTAAGCTAATGTGTGCAATTTTTTGAGCTTTTGCTAATGTTATAGTTCCTACTGTTAAAGCAACAATTGCAATTGATTTTACTAAATTTTTCATTTTTGATTTATTTGTTTTTTTATTTATTTGTTTTTTTTGATTTATTGTATCCTAAAAAGTTTAAAACATCTTCACTTTTATCATATTTGCTATTTGAATAAAGTAAGGAAACCTGCCCAGCTTTATCAAAAATAAACGCTAAACCTCCTCTTTCGGCAACTTGCTTTACTGCACTATACACTTTATCCTGAATTGGTTTTACTAACTCCATACGTTTACTAAATAATTCTCCATCAACGCCAAATCGCTGTTTTTGCAATTCTTTTACTTCTTTTTCTTTATTTATGATTTCGTTCTCACGTTTCTTTCTCATATCATCTGTTAATAAAACAGATTCAGCTTGATAAATTTTATATAATTTATCAATTTCACTGTACTTCACTTCAATTTCTTTTTGCCAGTCCACCGAAATTTTGTCCATTTCTGCTTGAGCTGCTTTATATTCGGGAATATTTGAAAGAATATATTCTGTATCTACATATCCAATTTTTTGAGCAAAGGAAATTGTTGAGATAAAAAGAATTGCAACAAATAATAAAGTTATTTTTTTCATAGTTTATTGTTTTTTATTGATAATCATAACGTGTGCCAAGATACATTTATTTTAATAATTAACATTTATTTTCAGTTTATAATTCACCCAACTGTGCTCCTAAAGTAAAATGGAATTGTCCTTTTCCATTTCCCGATCCAGGATTTCCTGGAATATTATCAAAGCCCCAACCATAATCTAATCCTAATAAACCAAACATTGGTAAAAATACTCTTAAGCCAAATCCTGCACTACGCTTAACCTGAAAAGGGTTAAAATCTTTATATTTTGCCCAAGTATTTCCTGCTTCTGCAAATCCTAAAATAAATATTGTTGCCTGTGGGTTTAAGGAAATTGGATATCGTAATTCCATTGTATATCTTGCACATAAAGGATCTCCGCTAGTACTTGATAGTGAATTATCTGTGTAACCTCTTAAGGCAATTATTTCTCGAGCAACAAAGTTTTGAAAGCCACTTAATCCACTTCCACCCATGTAATATCGTTCAAATGGAGAAACACCAACATTTTTATTATACATGCCAAGAATTCCATAACCAATTTTTGTTCTCAATACTAAATTTCTTGCTTCTTTTCCTTCGCCAGCTTTTTTATTAGTTAATTGTGTATACCATTCTGCTGTAAACTTATATTTTTGATATTCAATAAATTTGAATTTTTCAGCAGTAGTTGCAGTAGTATAATCTTTACCATTAAATAAAGAATAGGGAGGGGTAAACTGACCTAACAAGGAAAAATTAGATCCGTTTTTAGGAAAAATTGGTGCGTCAATACTATTACGAGTAATATTAATTTTACAGTTAAAATCATTTGCGTAACCGTTCGCTAAAATAAAAAAGGAGTAATTTTGTAATTCATAATAATTGTAACTTGCTTCGGTGTATAAAGAGAAAAAATCATCCGGTTTTTTTAAACGCTTACCAAACCCTACAGAGCCACCAATAATTTTCATGGTGCTTCTATTTACATTTAATATTTTATTTCCTTCAGCATCATTCACATATTTTTTAGCACCTGTTGAATTAAACATGGAATAAAATCCTGAAATACTTAATGAGTTAGGTTTTTTACCTCCTAACCAAGGCTCTGTAAAAGATAAATTATAAGATTGATAAAAAATACCATTGGTTTGAGCTCTGATGCTAAATTTTTGACCATCTCCAGTTGGTAATGGACTCCAAGCAGATGGTTTAAAAATATTTCTCATTGAGAAATTATTAAAGGATAAACCTAATGTACCAACAACACGGCCACCGCCCCAACCTCCGGATAATTCAATTTGATCGGAAGGTTTTTCTTCAACTCTATATTCAATATCAACTGTTCCATCAGCAGGGTTTGGTGTTGGAGTTACTGATAATTTTTCTGGGTCAAAATAACCTAATTGACTTAATTCTCTTTGTGTACGAATAATATCAGATCGGCGAAATAACTGACCTGGTCTTGTTCTTATTTCGCGATAAATAACATGATCGTTGGTTTTAGCATTTCCTAAAACGGTTACTCTGTTAATTGTTGCCTGCTTGCCTTCATACAAATGTATATCTAAGTCAATTGTGTCGTTATGCACATTTACTTCTTGTGGAGTTACATTAAAAAATAAATAACCATCATCCATATATAGTGATGAAATATCATAACCATTTGGATTCATCATTAATTTTTGGTCGAGTAAAGTTTGATCAAAAATTTCTCCCTTCTTAATATTTAAAATAGTATCTAATTGGCCACTGCGATATTTAGCATTACCAAACCATTTTATATCACCAAAATAATATTTATGTCCTTCTTCAATTTTAACATCAATATTCACACGATTTTTGCTTACAAAATAAACAGTGTCTTTTGCAATTCTGGCATCACGATATCCTTTACCATTATATTTTGCGATAATACTTGGTAAATCTTTCTCTAAATTATCTTCGAGGTACTTACCGGAATTCCAAAATGTATAAAAGCGAAATGGCTTACTATCACTCATTTTACGGCGTAATTTCCAATCAGCAATTATAGTATTACCATTTAAATTAAGGTTTTTTATTCTAACTTTTTTTCCTTTTACAACATTTATATATACAATAACATGTGGTGTTTTAGCAGTTTTATCGGGCTCGGAGGTGATATTAACTTGAGTGTGATAAAAACCTTTGTTTACGTAAAAATCTTTTACAATATTTTTTATGTATCCAATTGTGTAGTCAGTTACTACCTTTTCTCTTATTAAACGAATTTTGCCTCTTATTTCATCCGCATCATTTTTCTTTACGTTACCTCTGAATGAAAATTTAGATAATCTTGGTTTTTCAACAACGGCTATTTTTAAAAACGCATCATCCCCAATAGTTTTCACTAAATAAATTTTCACATCTTCAAATAAACTTTGTTTCCATAAATTCTTTATAGCTTCAGAAATTTTATCTCCCGGTATTTGAACCTTGTCACCGTATGTTATTCCTGACAATAATCGTACAATATTTTTATCTGTGTATTCAGAACATTCAACTTCTATACCTGCAATTGTATATTCTTTTGGTTTTGCCCAATCAATAGCTTCTGCTGAATTTAATTCTATAGGAACAACTTGCGCAATACCTGTTACGTAGAAAGCTAAAAAAAAGAATACTAAAATGGAGTATTTAAAAAATGTCATTATTTAAATTTGTGTTAATTGGTCGCTGGTTTTTCCAAAACGACGTTCGCGATTTTGGTAATTAAGAATTGCTTCATACAAATCATCTTTACGAAAATCTGGCCATAATTTTTCAGTAAAATAAAATTCAGCATACGCTAATTGCCATAATAGGAAATTACTAATGCGATGTTCACCACTTGTTCGAATCATTAATTCCGGATCAGGAATATCTTTCGTACATAGGTATTTTTCAATATGTTTTTCGGTAATATCTGCAATATTGATAGACTCATTTTTTGCATCAGTTGCAATTTGTTTTACTGCAGAAATTAGTTCCCACTTGGAAGAATAACTTAAAGCTAGCACTAATGTTAACCCAGTATTTCTAGATGTTAGTTCAATAGATTCGTTTAATTCCCTTAAGCAAGCAGGTGGTAAACTATTTAAATTTCCAATAGCAAGCAGACGCACATTTTTTTTATTTAGTTGGGGAGTTTCTGCACTAATAGTGGAAACTAATAATTCCATTAACGCATCAACTTCTTCTTTTGGTCTGTTCCAATTTTCTGTACTAAAAGCATAAAGCGTAATGTATTTAACACCAACCTCTCCGGCACCAGCAACTACGTCGCGAACTGAATTCACTCCTTCATAGTGCCCGTAAATACGATTTTCACCTTGTTGTTTAGCCCATCTGCCATTACCATCCATAATTATGGCGATATGTTGTGGCACTTTTTCTTTATTTATTTGCTCTACTAAACTCATTTGTATATGAGCCACGAATTTACACTTTTAGTCGACATGAGGCAAATATTAGTATTAATTCATCTTAAATTGTGTTAATTAACTGAGATAAAAAAAGCATTAGAAGCAAGTTTTTTTCTGAATATAAATACATTTTTTATAAATTGAATTAGCTTTTGCTATTTCATAATCATAGGTTGCTTAATTGGAGTTATGTAATTACTAAAATACAAAAGCACTAGGTTTTCATATTAAAAAAGTCCGAAGTGAAACTTC
>JBILOV010000048.1:0-11276 GCA_044374335.1 Bacteroidia bacterium
ACGAGCTGCTTTAATTAAACCTAAATTGCCTTCATTAATTAAATCTGGTAAACTTAAACCTTGATTTTGATATTGTTTTGCAACGGATACAACGAAACGTAAATTAGCACGAGTTAATTTCTCTAAAGCATCTTGATCCCCATCTCTAATTTTTTTTGCTAAAACAACTTCTTCTTCTGCTGTAATTAATTCTTCTCTACCAATCTCTTGAAGATATTTATCTAAAGATGCACTTTCGCGATTGGTAATCGATTTGGTTATTTTTAGCTGTCTCATTTTTTTTGTTTCGTTTTATAAGCCAACAAATATAGGAAAAAAAGCGTGTTTTTCCAATTTTGTATCACATTGATTATTAAATGATTAAGTTTTTGTTATTTTTAAAAGTAATTATTTGATAACTAATTATGATTCTGAGTTAACTAATAAAATATCTAAAACTAAAAAAATGAATCGTATTTAAGAAACTATAAGCCAAATCCGTAATAAGCTTTCATACCGTTTGGATAAATTCCTTCAATTAAAACACCGCCTGTTTTATTTTCAAGCAAAGTTTGAATATCCTTTATAGTGGAAACTTTCTTTTTGTCAACAGCCAAAATAATAAAACCTTCTTTTATTCCTGCATTTGCTAATTTACCAGGCTGAAGTTTAGCTATTTTTACGCCTGTTTTTATATTGTATTTCAATAAATCCTCGCTATTTAATTCTTCAAAATCTGCACCTAACGAATTTGAAGATGTTCTATACACCTCTGTTTTTTTTATCATGCCCAAAGTATTTGCTTTGTTCTTTAAAACAACAGGCAAAATAAGTTCTTCCTCATTTCTAATAACAGTTACATTAATTTTATCACTTGGTCTAAATTTTCCAATTTGCTCCAATAATTCTGAAGTGCTCTTTACAGTGACGTTTTCAACTTTAGTTACTATATCGCCAATTTTAATTCCTGCTTCTTCCCCTGCTCCGTTTTCTGTTAATCCATTAATATATACACCTTTTAATTGCTTTATACTTTTTTCTTCGGCAAAACGAGAATCAATATCTTGTATACTTAATCCAATAAATGCACGCTGAACTGTTCCAAATTCAATTAAATCAGACACTACTTTTTTCACTAAATTTACTGGGATTGCAAATGAATAGCCTTGATAAGAACCATTATTTGAAGCTATGGCAGTATTTATGCCAATTAATTCGCCAGAAGTACTAACTAACGCACCTCCGCTATTTCCAGGGTTTACAGCGGCATCTGTTTGAATAAACGATTCAATAGGCGCTAAATTTCCTCCTTGTGCATTATGCTCTAAAATATTAATATTACGCCCTTTTGCACTAACAATTCCGGCAGTGACGGTTGAATTTAAATTAAAAGGATTGCCAACTGCTAAAACCCATTCACCAATTTTTACATCGTCTGAATTTCCATAATTTACAAATGGCAAACTGTTTTCTTTAATTCTTAAAAGTGCTAAATCAGTATTTGGATCAGTGCCAATAACTTCCGCTATGTAGGTTCGTTTGTCATTTAATACCACTTCAATTTTAGTAGCTTCGTTTACAACATGATTATTAGTAACAATATAACCATCCTGACTTATAATAACCCCACTACCACTGCCTTGCATTATATTAGGCTGACGTTGTCTACCGCCAAATAACCAATCTTGAAAGGGGTCATAGGCTAAATTATTTTTTTGCTCCACAATAGTTTTTATATGAACTACTGAGTTTACTGTTTTTTCAGCAGAAGTAATAAAATCAGGAGCGTTTGCTGCTGATGCACCGCTATAATTTGTAAAATGTGAAGGCGCAGAATATGGGTTATAACTTGTTACCTGATTATTATCCGCATTGGTAAAGTAGTAATTACCAATCAATGCAAAAGCGCCTCCTAATGCGCCAATAAATAAAGATGAGATTACTTTTTTCATGATTTGTGTTTTTAATATTTATTTAATAACGCAAAATTATAGCTTAAGATATAGTTTAAAAATGCTTTTAACAATACTTAACGGCGGCAATGATTTTGAATATTTTCAAATTATAAATTTTGTTATTTTTTAATACTTTAAAAATATTTTTTTGGAATTTAAAAAATAAATTGGTTAAAAACTATCGATAAATAATTGAAAATATTTAGAAATTGTATGTAAATTCAAACTCCAATTTATCATGAGATTTAAATATAAAATACCGCCTTTTGTTTTTGGAGTCTCTATTGGCTTATTAGCCGGTGTTGCTTTCTTTATTTTTAAAATAGATGACTATTTAAAGAAATTTAACAAGCCAAATATTGATAATATAAAAATTGTTGAACAATCTGTGCCTCCAATAAATTCCTCTGATAAAAATAATTTTAAGAAAAGTAAAAAACTTTCTATTCATACAAAAAATTCGCCGGATATTAATTATAATGAAGTTGATGCGTTATTAAATGATGAAGATATTAAAATTGCAGAGGAAGAATTATTGTCTGTAAAAAACATCAAAGTCATTGATTTAGATGCCAATCAAAAACGTGATACGCTTACTGGTCAGCTAGCAGGTGTTTCAAGCACAGATTATCCAAATTTATTTTTTGTTGAATTTTGGAAAACACCTTTAAATTCAAGAGGATATCGCATGACTCGTAATAGAGTTATTTTATATGGCTTATCAGATTTTAGTAGTGTTACAATTTATAAAGTAGATGATAATTATTATTTAAAAAATGATGCAGTTGTTTACAAAATTTCATCAGGCACTGAGTTTAAATCAATGGAGTTAGTTCAAGACTCTGATTTATTGGCTAAAATAAATTAATTTTCATGATGCAGCTAGAATGCTACAAATATCAAGGTACAGGAAATGATTTTGTACTTATAGATAATCGTAAAAAAAATATTTCATTAACAACTGAACGCATAAAATGGCTATGCGATCGACGTTTTGGTATTGGTGCAGATGGTTTAATGTTATTAGAACTAGAGCCAGGAATTGATTTTAAAATGATTTATTTTAATAGTGATGGCAATGAAAGTAGTATGTGCGGTAATGGTGGAAGATGTATTACTGCATTTGCAAAATATTTAGGTATTATAAATTTTGAAGCTAAATTTTTAGCTATTGATGGAATACATGAAGCAAAAATAAATAACGAGGTTGTATCATTAAAAATGAATGATGTAAGAAAAATTGAAGTTGGAGAAAATTATTTTTATTTGAATACTGGATCACCACATTATGTGAAATTTGTTAATGATATAGAAAATATAAATGTATTTGAGGAAGGAAAAAAAATCAGATACAATGCGCGATTTTTAGAGGAAGGAACTAATGTCAATTTTATTGAAAAAACAGATCAAGAATTATTTGTTCGAACCTACGAAAGAGGGGTCGAAAATGAAACTTTGTCTTGTGGCACAGGAGTAACTGCAGCTGCATTAGTAGCCGCTTTAAAGGGGGTGAGTACTGATAAATATAACTGTGCTATTAAAACTTTAGGCGGTCATCTCAATGTAAAGTTTGATAAAGTCCTTGAAAATACTTTTTACAATATTTGGTTAGAAGGTCCGGCAACATTTGTTTTTAAAACAACTATTGATGTTCCTACTTCAAAATAAATTTCTTCTGAAGTAACTCTAAAATTTGCACCAATAATTCGTTTATTAGTTTTTGATTTAGGTTTCTCTAATTTTTAGAAAAAAATAGTAAACTATCACTCCTAAATTCTTCTCTTTTGATATAAAAGAAATCATATATTGGTTTCAATTTATATAATTAAAAAAAAATTAATAATTAAAAAGCTATAGATTTGCAAAAAGCTAAGTTAACCAAATTGTAAAAATTTAAGATGCTAGGAAATAAATCTAAAGAAGATTTTAAAAATAAAATAAAATTTAAAAACTCATCGCATCTTTTAATTTTATGGGCAGGTATTAGTTTTTTTCTTCCTATACTATTAATTTACGTTTATAGTTATTATAACCAAACGTTTATGATAGCGGGATATGAGATAAAAAAAATTAGCAATAGTAATGAAGAAGATACAATGCTAGCAAACTTCGACACTATAGAAATTATTAAACCCAAGATTAAAAATCAAACTAAAACAAATCCGTTAGACACATTATTTATTAATAATAAAGTTGAAATAGGAATTGATAAAAATTATTCATTTAGTATTTCAGATAGCTTGCCAACTATTTCGAATGAAATGACAGATTCTACAAAACATAGAATACTATTAATAGGAGATTCGGAATGTGGGGGCTTATGTTTTCCATTAAATCAATACTGTGAAGAAAACGGCCATAAGTTAGTATTATCATTCGTGTGGAACTCAGCAACAATATTTAATTTTGCATACTCAGACACGATTACTAAAATTATTGATAATTATAAACCAACTTATTTATTTTTAGTTGTTGGTTTAAATGAATTGTATGCTAAGGATTTAAGGAAGCGAAAAACAGCAGCTGATGTGTTAGCAAAAAAAATTAATGGTATTCCTTATACTTGGATTGGTCCTGCAAATTACGGACAAGATTTTGGAATAAATAAGGTTTTTTACAGTTCAGCTGATTCTGGATGTTTTTTTTACACAAACAACATGGAGCTGCCAAGAGGAGAAGATGGAAGACACCCAAATAAGTTAGGTTACAAAATATGGATGGACAGTATAGCAAGTTGGATAAAAATTTCTGCAAAACATAAATTAACGATGAATAAACCTACTAAAACAAAATACTCGTTTAAATCGAAAATGATAAATCTTAATGCTTCTAATTTCCGTGGGTATTAATATAGTTAATAATATGGTTACAGATTTTTTTAAAAACTGGATAACCTACTCTACTAAAGAACCTTGGTTTTTTACTGAATTTAGCTTTCTATTAGTATTTGGTATATTCTTATTTTTTTATGCTTTCCTAGTTCATCAAAACACTTGGAAAAAATTATATATTATTTCTTTTAGTTTGTTTTTTTATTATAAATCAAGTGGACCATTTTTATGTCTTTTTATCTTAATGATACTAAGTGATTACTTTTTCGCTTTAGTTATTCATAAAAAAGCAGGCATTACAAAGAAACTTTTATTGTGGATTTCTTTAACCTATAGTCTCTCATTTTTACTTTATTTTAAATACGCTAATTTTTTTATTCAAAATTTTAATGATCTTTTAGGAACATCGTTTACCAAACACAATTTGTTTTTACCAATAGGCATTTCGTTTTATACGTTTCAATCTATCAGTTATCTAATTGATGTTTATAGAAACGAAATTCCTCCCTCAAAAAAAATAAGTGATTATGCTTTTTACATGACTTTTTTTCCTCATTTAGTTGCGGGACCAATAGTGCGTGCAAAAGATTTTCTTCCTCAAATTATAAATCCACAAATCATAAATCAAAATCTTTATAAAGAAAGTATTTTGAGAGTTATAATTGGATTATTAAAAAAATTATTTATTGCAGATTATTTAGGGAAATATGTAGATATTGTTCATCAAGCACCTAATGACTTTTCGGGAGTAGAAAATTTATTATCAATGTATGCCTATAGTTTTCAAATTTATTTTGATTTTTCAGGCTATTCAGATATAGCAATAGGAATAGCATTGCTTTTAGGTTATCGTTTAAAAGAAAATTTTGAAAATCCGTATTTAGCAAAAAACATAACTGAGTTTTGGCGAAAATGGCATATATCTCTAAGTAATTGGTTGCGCGATTATGTATATATTTCATTAGGAGGAAATAGAAAGGGAATATTTGCGACCTATTTATTTTTATTGGTGACGATGCTGATTGGTGGTTTTTGGCATGGTGCTGATTGGCGATTTGTGTTTTGGGGTTTTGCTCATGGCCTAGCATTAATAATACATAAAATTTGGTCTAAATTTTTCACTAATAATAAATCTAACTTGTATGATTTATTAGGTGTTTTTTTAACATTTCATTTTGTAGCTTTATGTTGGATATTTTTTAGAGCCAGCTCTTTTAATTTAGCTTTTGAAAGTATAAATGAAATTGTTTTTAATATAAATATAAAAGATTTTGTAGGTTTTTGGTTTTCAAGAAGAGAGGTTTGCTATGTTCTGTTATTTGCCAGCTTTATAGTATTTTTTTCTTCACGCTTAAAGCAGAAAATATATAATATGCTTCAACGGTTACCTTCATTTACCTGGATAATATGGTTCGCCATTGCCTTGCAAATCATTATTCAGTTTAAGGACGAAATTGTTCAACCATTTATATATTTTCAATTTTAAAATAGATGAAATTATTTTTTATACTAACCATACTTGCATTTTCATATCAATTATGTGCTCAAAAACAACTTCAGGATAGTTCTGCTATTCCTTATTCATTAATAGCTATAGAAGAATCGCCTAAGCTGAAAACAGCTCTAAAAAAATTACATGAATTATATGAAAATCAAAAAAAGAATAATTTTACTGGAGGCGATAGTATCTTTACTATAATTCATATTGGTGATAGTCACATTCAGGGCGATCACTTTAGTGGAGAAATTCGCAAACAATTGCAGGGCTATTTTGGAAACGGAGGTCAAGGCATTTTATTTCCGTATGGATTAGCAAAAAGTTTTGGTCCCCGCGGCACTAGTCTAAAGTCGCTTGGCAAATGGAAGGGAGTGAAAACACTTACCCCAAATCTTTCTGATAAATTAGGATTGACAGGATATGGCGCGTTTACCAGTGATAGCAATGCAAGCATCTCTGTTTCATTTAATGAAAAATTTGAAAATACTTTTTTTCAGAAAATTAATATTTGGCATACTTCAGATCAAGAGTCATATATAACTCAATTAAATAACTCATTTAAATTATTAGAACGTAAAGATTATTCATCTGGTTGGGGTGTGAGTTCATATAAAAGTGATACTTTATTAAATAGTTTTACACTTACTAGTAAATCAAATAATAATAATCAAAAGCATTATGGTTTTTACGGTTTTGAAATTGTGCCGTCAATATCCCATGGCTTAATTTATCATCATTGCGGAGTGGTTGGTGCACAATTTACACATCTTATAAATAATGCGCCGTTTACAATTGAACAAATAGCACATTTGAGTCCTGACATAATAATTTTTTCATTTGGTACTAATGAAGCTTATAACGATGGTATCGATACTGCGTCTTATAATGCAGCAGTGCAAAAGTTTATAAAAGAATTAGAAAAAGCATCACCTAAAACTGCTATTATAATAACAACAGCGCCAGATACAAGAAGTCAAAATCGAATTCCTTCTCAACAAATAAGTATAAATAATCAATTAAAACAAATTGTAAAAACCTGCAGTATTTCTCTTTTTGATTTAAATAAGGCTATGGGAGGCTGGGGTTCTTTATATTCTTGGCACAAAAATCAACTCACACTTTCTGATAAATTACACTTTACAGCTTCCGGTTATTCGATACAAGGACAACTTTTTAGTTTATCATTATTAAATGCCTATAATAAAATAAATTTTACGGACACTATTAATATAAGTTTACTTCGAAATACCGTTATCGAGACAATGACAAAAGTTTTAGATATTAATAAAAAGGATTCTATAAATAACGATTCGCCGTTAGGAAACCAACAAGCACCTTTAAAAAATAATAATTCAAAAAATAAAGTACATATAATAAAAAAAGGAGAAACGATACATCGGTTAAGTAACATGTATCATGTGAGCAAAAAATCAATCCTAAGGGCTAATCATATTAATCAAAAAACAATTTTAAAAATTGGCCAAAAAATAATAATTCCAAAAAAATAATAATTATAATCTGACAATGAGCTCTAAGGAAAATTAAAAAAATCTATCTTTATTTTTGAGTAGAATTAATACATTGTTTGTCTGTTAATTTTATGATGTATTTACTCCATGCATTTGCATCTCTTGCATATCCCTGTGAAGCAATAGCTTTTGCCCACTTTTCTATACTAGTGTCACCTTTTAATTCAGAATAATATTTTTTAGACGCTACTAAATTACAAAACCCGATATATGAATCGGTAACAGAATTGTAGTATTTATATTTACTTTTAAAATTACCATTTTTAGGTAAATTATTTTTTCCAACAATCCCAAAATGGTTATTTAATACTTTAGCAACTTTACTTTTGCCTCCACCTGATTCTAGAAAACCAACCCCTAAAATTAAACATGAGGGAATTTGAAACTCTATTCCTAAACTATCTGCAAGTGCTTGGTACTTTTTAAAATAGTCTGCTTGTGAAAGCAAGTTTAAAGAACTTGAGAAACAAAATAAATAAAACAAAATTTTCATGGCTTTAAATTATTGGTTTTTATTGGTCAACCTTGTCTCGAAGTTTAATCGGCATGGTTTATTAAGTTTAATTAGTTGTATTTTTTTTCGGCAAACATGGCTATTTAAAACACTTATAGATTTATTAATTAATATGTAATATTTGACCAATACTTATTTTATCTTTAATTAAACCATTAAGTGTTTTTAAACGCTTAACAGAAATCTTTTGTTTTTTTGCAATTTTTAATAATGTGTCTCCCTTCTTAACTTTATATAGTTTATCTGATTTTGCTATTCCTGTATTATTTGTTGTTGTTTTTGGAATAACGGATTGGACAACTATTTCATTAATTTCATATTGTTTTAAAGGATTAGTAAAACTAGTGAGTTCGGGATTTTGTTTTATTGTATTTAAGGTATTAATAAACGATTCAAATAATAATTGTCCTTTTAATTTATATCCAACCATTGTAAGATGTATATTGTCTTTTTGGGCATATCCCAGGCTATGCCACTTTGAAATTGTTCCTTTCCCACCGGACAAATCATACCAATTCCAAAACATGCATTGATTTTTCTTAGCTAAGGAGTCAACTAAGTTTCTAAATGTAATTGCTGCGGTAATAGATTTTTTTTTATAAATTAAATCTTGAGTTGAAGTGAGTACAATCATTATATTAGGATTAATTTTCTTTAATCTTAAAATAGTTTTTTCAATTTGTTCAATTAAATCATCAGCAATCGCATTTTTATAAAGTATATCATTAGTTCCAAAATCTAATAAAACAATATCCGGCTTTAATATACCAGCATGCTCTTCTAATTTAGAAATATTTAATACTGATTTAAATGGAGCTGCCCCAACACCTAGAGAATGGTAAACAATACCGTTAGGTTGATTGAGTTCAACATCTATTCCATAAAATTTAAATTTTGTTGCGACTGAGGAAGAATCATAAATTCTTATTTTAATATGATTTATAGATCCTGAATAATTTATCTGCAGATAATGCTTATTCTCATTTTTAATGAAATCTTTCTTATCAAACTCTAAAACCGTAGAATCAATTATAACTTGAAAATTAGGACATAAAGAATCAAGCTCAGTTAAGAGTAACAATTTATATGAGTTTTTATCTAGTTTTTTTTTAAAGTTAAACTGTACAGAAGCATTTTTATCCTCAGTTTCAACAGCCATTCCACAAATACCTAATGGAATCTTTGGGGGAAATTGAAAACTCTTAGCATAAGTCCAATTTCCATCATGAGTTATAGAATAATTTATAGATGAATACGTTTTTGCTACGGTATAAGGAAAAATCATTCCTCTGCCTCCAGTTTGAAAAATTTTTGAAAAGCCATCTCTTGTTTCAGATGCTAATATTTCAGGCTGAACATGGCTGCCTCCAAAATGACAAATTACTAACTTTTGTGTATCTAATTTTTCAAATTTACTTTTAAAGATTTTAGCAGTTTCTAAATCATAAAAATTTATTTGACGGTACGTTGTATCAATTTCCAATTCACTAAAATTTATGGATGATTGACCAAGTGCTATATTGTAATAACAAAAGCAAAAAAAACAAATCAGACATTTATATGTATATATATTACTCACTTTTAATTATTTCTTTTTTTTCTGAATTTAATGTATCATTTTTTTTAATTTCTGAATTAAGCAAAGAATCAACTGGCAACACTACTTTCTTTTTTACTAATCCATTATTAAAACCTAAGTTATGCATTCTTTTAATAGTACCATCTGCCATTGCACCATACATTCCTACTGCAAAAATTAAGTCGTTAATATTATTATCTCTAATTAAGTTTAATATGTTATGCTCAGAATAACGAAAATCCATCACATAAATTTCTTCGTAATGACTAATTAAAAATACAGAAAATGCATTACCGTAAGAGTTTTTTATTACTAAGGCTTTTTTACCATTTTTAACAGAAGTTTTAATCTTCATTAAAGGAAGGTCGCCACAAAGAAAAGTCGAATAAGTATTTCCACCTGAGCAGCCATTACAAAAAACAGATGTTTTCTGTGGATTTTTAAAATCTGCTACTCCAAACGAAATGGCACTTGTTTGAATATTTGGTATATAATATTCCATAGTGTCGGGATTATCTTGCACACTTTTATCTCTTGTTAATTCATATAATGTTCCTAAAAAATTATATTTTGTTTTACGTTCCATTTGTTCTAATGGAGTTGGATTAAATCCGGCCTTATTACAAAATGACACATATCCATAATAAGCGCCTAAAGGTGTCCAATGATGATCAGTGCTAAAAAATAATTTTCTATTTCTATGTTTGTTAAGCTCACCGAGTACATCACAAAAAACTGCGCCATTAGTTAAAGCTGCTCCAATTGCTAATAGAGTTTCTTGATTTTTATCGTTATACTTTTTATATTTTTCTGATGGAATAAAAGCAGAAGACAGTGGAGGTACGGCAGAAAAAACTCGAGTAATTCCTTGTAATTCTTTTGCATATTTACTAACCATTGCTGCGAATACTTTACTCATTATTGGACTGCCATAATTTAAAGTAAAAACACTGCCATTAACAATTAGCATTGAGCCTGAGTAAGATTCTTCAATATCATCAATAAAATAATTTTTTGAATTTATGGAGTCGGATTTTGGGGCTAATTTATTAGTGTTTTTTTTAGGTCGCTTAACTTCTACAATTCTTTCTTGATTAGCAATATGAATTCCCATTGAATATTTAATATGAGAAGCAACTCTTACCATTTCATTCCGAAGAGGAGACTGATCATTTAAATACATATCTATACTATCAGACCAACTTCCGCTTAAATAAGATGTAAGAGTAAATCTTGGCAAACTAGTTAACGTTCTTTTTTCTAATAGGGATATAGTTTTTTTTGGCAATACAAAATAAGACAAGCCACAACAAACTATAGTGCTGAAAAAAATAATTATATTAATTTTATTTATGTTTTTCAAAATCTAAAATAAATAAATGGGTTATAGG
>JBILOV010000255.1:0-3312 GCA_044374335.1 Bacteroidia bacterium
AGCTTCTAATCAAGGTTCTTGGAAACGCTTCACAGTACCTTTTAATTATGTTAATTCAAATACTCCAGCATTTATTATGGTAAACATTACATCCTCTAATAATCAATTAACTGTTGCTCCTGGTTTTTCTGGATCTGGAAGTAAATTATGGGTAGATGATTTAGAACTTATTTACAATAATCCAACAGCAATTAATGAAAATGAATTTACTAAAAATGTTAAAGTGTATTATTTTGATAAAAATATTTATGTTGATTTCCTTAATAAAAATACTGAACAATCAACAATCGAAATTTTCAATGCTACTGGACAGATTGTTTTGTCGCAATTAATGGATAATAATAGTGTAAATACAATTCATGTTTCTTCATTAAAATCAGGAATTTATATGTATAAAGTAAGTGGTAAAGCTCAAGGTAAATTTGGTAAATTGTTTATCGACTAATTAGTAAAACTGTTATTATAAAACCCTAACTGATAAGTTAGGGTTTTTCTTTTTTAATTTATGAAGATTAAATCACATCTATTACTATTTATTGCATTATTAGTATGCTCATCTTTTATTTATTCTCAAACCGGAACGGGTGTTTTAAAGGGAAATATATTTGATAAGGATTCTAAAGAACCTGCCATTGGTGCCACCATTCAATTATTAAATGATTTATCAAAAGGTACTTCTACAGATAGTGAAGGTAATTATGTGTTAGTTTTAGACACTGGTTATTATAAAATGGTTTGCAGTTTTTTAGGATTGCAAAGTGATACGTTTTCTGTAATTATTAAAGAAAATCAAATTACTCAAAAAAATATCTCACTGAAGCAAACCTCTAAAACCTTAGAAACTGTAGTTGTCTCATCTGGTAAGTTCGAACAAAAATTGGAGGAGTTAACAGTTTCTATGGAAGTTATTAAACCAAATTTAATCCAAAATAAAAACACAACTAGTATTGAAACTGTTTTAGAACAAGTTCCTGGTTTAACTATTATTGATAACGACCCTCAAATTAGAGGTGGAAGTGGATTTACTTTTGGTGTTGGCAGTCGAGTAGCCATTGTGGTTGATGGTGTGCCCTTGCTAAGTGGTGATGCTGGTAGGCCAGAGTGGAGTTATATTCCTGTTGAAAATATTGAACAAATTGAAGTGATCAAAGGGGCATCATCTGTATTATATGGTTCATCAGCATTAAATGGAGTGATTAATATTCGTACTGCCTATCCTCGTAGTAAGCCAAAAACAAGTATTAATTATTCTGCGGGCCAATATAGTATCCCTAATTCTCCGGCAGAAAACTGGTACAAAAGCAATGGTAATAATTCATTCCCAGGATTTAGTAATTTAAATTTGTTTCATTCTCGAGTCATTAAAAATAATTTAGATTTTGTTATTGGAGCAAATTTTAATATTGATCAAGGTTACATTGGTCCGCCGCCTCCAGCTCCATATATGGATCCTGCAATAAAAAAAGCATTACTATTGGAAGATACTATTCCAACATTTACAAATAATGATATGATAAAAAAAAGAGGTCGTATTAATGTTAACTTAAGATATAGGTCTAAAAGAATTGAAGGATTGAATTTTGGTGTTAATGCTAATTTCATGCTTAATAAAACTAATATGGTATTTGCTTGGTTAGGAGATTCTGCTAGTTTATATAAGGGTTATCCCGGAGCGGTATTTTTAGAAGACCAAACTCTTTTTAATGTAGATCCTTTTATTAAATACAAAACTAAAAATGGTGTAGGTCATAGTTTACAGACCCGTATTTTTCATTCAGATAATGTCATCACAAATAATCAATCAAATAAAGGAACGATGTATTTTGGTGAATATCAATTACAGCGACAATTTAAAAGTATCGATTTAACTTTTACAGGTGGATTGGTTGGAAATATATCCCAATCAAAATCACGTTTATACGTTTCAAGTGGCACACCCGAAAATAGAATTGTGAATGCTTCCGGTTATATTCAATTGGATAAAAAGTTTTGGAGAATATTAAATTTATCGGGTGGGGTTAGATATGAGTATTTTAAAATGAATAATCTAAATAGTGTAGTTGCTCCAATTTTTAGAGCAGGTGCAAATTTACAGGTTACTCGCGGTACGTTTATCAGGACGTCATACGGCCAGGGGTTTAGATATCCAACTATTACAGAAAGGTATATAACAACTAAAGCAGGTTTATTTGGTATTTTTCCAAACCCAGATTTAAAACCAGAAACAAGTAATAGTTTTGAAATTGGATTAAAACAAGGTTTTAAAATTGGGAATTGTAAAGGTTTTTTAGATATAGCTGGTTTTTATCAAAAATACCACAATACCATTGAGTACTTATTTGGTGTTTGGGATCCGGATGTTGCTATTGTTGGATTTAAATTTTTAAATACAGGAGATTCTAGAGTAAGAGGAGTTGATATGTCATTAGCTGCTACCACAGCAGAAACAAATAAACGATTTGGGATTTCTGCACTAATAGGGTATACCTATATTGAACCAGTTAGCTTAACACCCGACAGTGTTTATGCGCGTGATAAATCTCTAGGAGGATTTGGGCAGGATTTAAGTTATAAAAGTAGCAGTTTAGATACTACTGATAATATACTGAAATATCGTTTTAAGCATATGTTTAAATTGGATGTTGAGGTAAAAATTTATCGATTTTCTTTTGGTATAAGTAATAAATATTATAGTAAAATGCAAAATATAGATAGGGCTTTTAAAGATGTGGAAACCTTAACAGATGGTTTTTATCCTTATGTAGAAAGAATAAAGGGGGTTAAGTTTTGGGCAACTCACTATTTTATTAGTGTTTGGGATGCTCGTTTTAGCTATACAATAAATAGTAAACAAAAATTATCTATTGTTTGTAATAATATATTTAATGAAGCTTATTCTTTAAGGCCACTTAAAATTGAATCGCCGCGAACAGCGGCAATACAATATGTATTAACATTTTAAAAAAGTATTTTTTTTAGGAAATGCTTTTGGTGTGATATAATTATCTATTTTTGCCTTAAAGCGTTAATATGCAATTGTTTGCGGGTAATTTTCAATACTTTCATGATTTTTTTAGTCATTACCTGCCAGTAAAAAATCCGGTACTGATTCTCGCGTTAACCTTACTTATCATTTTATTTGCACCCCTCGTTTTAAAACGTTTCCGTATTCCAGGTATTATTGGGTTAATTATAGCAGGGGTTATTATTGGCCCTCACACACTTCACATCATCGAAAAATCTACAAGCTTTGAATTATTCAGTAAAACAGGTTTATTGTATATTATGTTTTTGGCAGGTTTAGAAATAGAT
>JBILOV010000097.1:0-7926 GCA_044374335.1 Bacteroidia bacterium
TGTATTTGGTGTTTTCACATTTTTTATTCCAATCATCATAGGTTACTTAGTGTGTATTTATATTTTTGGTTTTTCGTTATGGCCTGCGTTATTGTTAGCCAGCATGTTTTCTACGCACACACTTTTAAGTTATCCTATTGTAAGTAACATGGGTATTGTTAAAAATAGAGCGGTTCAAGTTTCTTTTGGTGGAACCATAATTACCGATAGTGCTGTTTTAATATTGTTGGGTGTAATTACAAATGTGGTTGGTGGAGAAATAAATGCCATGTTTTGGTTGCGGTTGGTTATTTCGTTAGGTTTATTAGGTTTTGCTGTTTTATATTTATTGCCAAAAGTTAGTCGTTGGTTTTTTAGAAACATCGAAGGACAGGGTAGTTCGCAATATATTTATGTATTGGCAGTGGTTTTTATATCCGGTTTTTTTTCTGAGTTGGCTGGTGTTGAACCAATTATTGGAGCCTTTTTAGCTGGTTTAGCATTAAATAGAGTTATTCCTCATAATTCGGTTTTAATGAATCGAGTTATTTTTATTGGCAATACGTTATTTATTCCTTTCTTTTTAATAAGTGCCGGTATGTTGGTTGATTTTACTGTATTTTTAAAGGGTACAGATGCGCTAATCTTTGCCGGTATATTAAGCTTAGTAGCATTAGCTACAAAATGGTTGGCTGCACAAGTTACAGGTGCTATTTATAAATACACCAAATTTGAAAAACGAGTTATGTTTGGTTTAAGTGCGTCTCACGCTGCAGCTACCTTAGCCGTTATCAAGGTAGGGTATGATATTGGTTTGTTTGATCAAAATGTTATTAATGGAACCATTATTTTAATATTAGTTACTTGTATGGTAAGTTCATTTGTTACAGAGCGCGCTGCTCGTAAAATTGCCATTGCTGATAAAGAAATTTCTAAAAAAATTATAGATAGAACTGAGCGAATTTTAATACCTGTAAGTAATCCTGAAAATATTGCTCGATTAATTGATTTAGCATTAATTATTAAAGATGACAAATCACAAGAACCTATTTATCCATTATCAATTGTGGAAGAAAACGAAGACGCTGATGAAAAAATTAATATTGTTAAAAAAGTAATAGACGGGATTGTTGAACAAATAGCTTCAGTAGATAAAAAAGTTCAGGTATTAAAAAAAGTTGATTTAAGTATTGTGGATGGTATTGCTAGAACCGTAAAAGCTTATAGTATATCTGATGTACTAATTAGTTGGAAAGCACAACAAGGAACTAGTAATTTAATTTTTGGAAGTATCGCCGATAATTTATTAGTTAAAACAAAACAGTCTATTATTATTTCAAAGGTTATTCAACCTTTAAATTCATATAAGCGTGTTATTGTTTTATTAGCTCCTAACTCTGAATTAGAAAGCGGATTTAATTTAGTGATTCGAAAAATTAATGCCATATTAAAGCAAATAGGAAATGATGGTATTGTATATGGGCAACAAAAAACTATAAATGCATTTACAAATTTAAATAAAGATAAAAAACGAGAGTTTTATAATTATTTAATGGTTACAAGTTTTGATGGTAGTGATATTTTAAATGATATAAAAGAAGATGATTTATATGTGTTTTTAAGTGGTCGAAAACAAACCGTGTCTTTTGATTTTCATATTGATAATATGCCTAAAACTTTAAATAAAAATAATGAATTTACTAGCTTTATAGTTTTTTATCCGGAGTCCTTAAAGTCTTTAAGTGATTCGCAAATTACCGAAATGACAGTTCCAGCTTTTCAAGAGAATATAGAAAAGGTTATTCATTTAAAAGATAAGATTAAAGATATCTTTAAGGGAAACTGAAAAAATATTTAGCTAATACTAAAACAAGCCAATCTCAGAGGTTTTTATCCAACCTTCATTTCCATTTTCAAGTTTAATATTAGTCCAGTTTAAATTGGATTCTAAAACATTAATTTTTGTGCCTTCGTGCAAATTAAATTTAGTTTTCGAACTTATAGTTGGTTCTTCAAGAACTTTAGATTCGCGTTTTAAAACAATAGCAAAATTAGTTACTTGTTTATCTTTAAGAGCAATAAAGCCAAGAACTATAGAACTTATAAAAACAATTAATGAAAGGCTGCTAAATAAAAAACCTATACGTTTTAAAATTAATTGCTTAGTAGTAAAAAACACAAATGCTAGAATTAATGCTCCTGTTAAACTAAAAATGCTTAACCAAGCCCAGCCTGTTGTTGATAATAAGTTTACTAATTCAGATTTTATTGCACCAATGAAAAAATTTTCGCGACTTTCTATTTTATCAATTGTTTTTTCATTTGCTATGCTTAGGTTTGTTTCAACATCTTTGTTATTTGGTTGAAGTTTATTTGCTAACTCATAATTGTAAATAGCTTTTCCTAATTCATTATTTTTATAATGTGCATTTCCTAAATTGTAATAAAGTTTGTAAGATACCAATCCTTCATTTAAAATAGTTTGGTATGCTATAATTGATTCCCTGTAATTTTTAGCTGCATATGATTTTTCGGCTTTTGTCTGTAAATCATTATTTGCAAAAGAAAATACTGAAGTAAATAATAATAGTATCAATAGGCGTTTCCTAAGTTCTCCAACTCGCTTAAACTGACACTTTTGCCCTCTTTTGTTTGTGATATTAAATCGTTTCATTGTCTAGTTATCTAATGGTCACATTTACTTTTTTATCTGCTCTTCTATTTGCGATATTAATACAATCGTATCATTATAAACTTTTTTTAAATCTCCAGTAACCGCACTTGGAGCATATTTAGCATATTCACAAGTATTTAAAGTTTCAATTACATTTTTTGCGGTTACTTCCGATACATTTTTAAATAATAACATTTCTGTAATTTTCTCTTTTGATAAATCAATAATCGATAAATTAAATTTATCTCCAATATATTTATTTAGAGCATTTAATACTTCTGTAAAAAATAAATCCTTATTGTTTTGTAACATATGTTTTTCGGCAATCGATAGTTGTTTTTTTGCCAACTTAGCAGCTTTGCGTTCTTTTACAATAGTTATATTACTATTTGCTTTAACATGTTTTTTAACAAGAAATAATCCTAAAAAAAATAATATAATAGGTAAGATTAATAATAGATAGTGAATAATTGAAGAGAAAAATTCCACATCATTTTTATGTAAACCTAAATTACCGGTTTTTATATATCTTATGTCATTGTCACTTTCTTTAATTCCATGTTTTTTTGTAGAAACGATTTGCGCACTTCCAGCCTCACCCTCCAAAACATTTAATTTCATTTCTGGCGAAGGAATCGAAACGTACTGTTTTTTGTCAGCATTAAAATAATTAAAGCTTAAATTGTTTAAAATAAACTCACCTTTTTCTCTGGGAATAATAAGGTAATTGTAAGTAATGTTGCCAGTTACTCCGCCTACAATTTTAATATTTTCATTAATTTTTGGCTCGTATGATTCAAAAGATTCAGGCAGATTTAATTTGAGTGGTTCAATTAATTTAATATTTCCTTTTCCGCTAATTGTAATTTTTAAATTGATGGGCTCATTAGCTTTCACTTGCTCTTTATCAAGTTCAGCTTTATAAGAAAAATCACCAACGGCTCCTGAAAATACGTCTGGTTTGTTTTGTAATGGTAAGTCTTGAACATCAACTTTTACAGGTTTGCTCTTTACTTTTATAACAACATCTTCGTATCCACCAGCGCCAAAAAATTGTTCGAAAATATTACGAGGCTGTCTTTTAGTTTGCCTTCTAACAATACAATCTAATTCAACAGGTTCAATAACAAGGGAGCCACTACGTTGTGGAAATAAATACACTTTGCTATAATCAGCTACGTTATAAATTACGCCATTTACATTTTCTTGTTGTAAATTTATTTGTTGTGTATTATTTTCTTGTTGAGACCAAAATCCATTGTAAGGTGGGAACTTTACATTTTGAAATCCTCTTAAATCAACACGTGAATATACTTTTTGAGTTAGTGTTAATTGCTCTCCTAAAAAACATTTTGTTTTACTTAAATAGGTTCTTACAAATAAATCATCATTACTTATTTCACTTGTATATTGATTTTTTTCTTTTGTTTGACTTTGCTGAGCTTGAGTATTCGTATTGGCAGATTGTTGTTGAGGATTTCCTTTTACAACATCAATAACTATGGGTTTGGTCTCAAGTTTTTGGTTGCCAGACATTACTGATGCTGAACCAATTGTGAATTTACCTTCTTTTTTTGCGGCAATGAATAAAGAAATTGTAGTAGATTGAGAAATATTACCATTAACCATGCTCATGCTTTGGCTTTGGTTTGGTCCCGAATAAATATTGAAATCATTAAAATTTGGATACACTAAATTATTTCCACTACCATTTAATGTAAATGCTACTTGAAATACTTCGCCTACAGCCACTTTGTTTTTACTTACTTGAGCAACAAAACTTGGCGTTTGAGCAAGAGCCCAACTGCTAATAAATAGTAAGAATATGAATAATTTTTTAATCAATTTTTTATTTTTACATCCTCCGCCTTTTGAGCAACTCATAAAAGGAGGAAAGAACTATTGTTTCAACTTATAACTTATCACTAAACACTTACAACTAATTGTTACCAATCTTTTTCTACTTTTACTTTTTGTCCAGGATCACCTTTTTTCTTTCTGAGTGATTGCATTTTTTTCTCGTCATTCTTTAAAGCATTCAACATTTTTTCAGCTTGCTCTTTGCTCATTTGAGGTTGCTGAGCTTCTTGTTTATCTTTATCGTTGGGATTATTAATGTCTTTTTTATCTTTTTCTCCTTTGTCTTTTTTATCCTCTGGTTTGTCACCGTCTTTTTTATCGTCTTTCTTATCTTTATCGTTTTTCTTTTGTTGATCTTGTTGTTTTTTTAATTCGCGCTGAGCGTAAGCTAAATTGTAACGAGTATCTTCATCTTTTGGATTTAATTTTAAGGCTTTTTTATAACCTAAAATAGCATCTTCATAACTTTTTTGCATCAACTTTGCATTTCCGTAATTATGCCATGCTTTTTGAATTGTATCTGCATTAGAAACGGATTTAGCAACGACATCAAATTGTTCTGCTGCTTGGTTATAGATAATATTAGCTGCCGAATCTTTTGTCATTTTTTTATCTGGTGAAGGTATTTTACCTGTTCTTATTAAATCGGCAGTTTTATAGTAAGCGGCACCTAAATTAAAATTCGCTTTGTAATAATCTTGTTTTTCTTTTAATGCATTCTTATAATAATTAGCTGCCTCTATTGGCTTACTTGTATTAAATGATTTGTTTCCATTGTATAGTATTTTCTTTTCTTCTTGAGCTTGAATACTGAACGATATAAACAAACAAATTAGAAACCACATAGGAACATAGTTTTTTGTAGCATGTCTTAATGATACATTAGAAAAAGCTCCGATTTTAAACATAGATAAAATGTGAGGGAAAGTGCTTTTTTCTACAATTATCTTTTTTTCTATATTACTATGTGTTTTAAACATTTTATGCTTTTGCATTATCAAATAAATTCAATTTTTTCCATAATTTGCTTATCCTTTCAGATAAAAAAGTTTCAAGTACTAATAAAAATAATGCTGCTCCTAAAAACCATTGAAATTGGTCTTCATAATCGGAGTACATTTTACTTTCTAATTGTTTTTTATCTAGTTCTGCAATTTTATTTAAAATATTATCTAAGCCAATATCTGAACTACTTGCTTGCACATAAATTCCATTTGTAGCTGAAGAAATGTCTTGTAATATTTTTGGGTCTAATTTTGTTACAATAGTATTGCCTTGATTATCTTTTTTGAAACCACTGACCACACCATCAATTATATTTGGAATAGGAACTCCAGATTCGGAACCAACACCAATGGTATGAATGACAATATTTTTTTTTGAAGCTTCTTCTGCAGCATCAACAGCACTTTCTTTTGCATCTTCATTATTTTCTCCATCCGTAATAATTACAATGGCTTTATTTTTCCCTTCGTCTTTACCAAAACTTTCAACGGCTTTATTAATAGCATCAGCAATATTAGTTCCTTGAGTTGGAACAATTTTGGTATTGATACCATCTAAAAATAATTTAGCGGTGCTATAATCAGTCGTTATTGGTAATTGAACGTATGCTTCGCCTGCAAATACAATAATCCCTAATCTATCACCTTGTAGTTTATTCACCATATTTTCAATGGCAATTTTCGATCTTTCTAAACGGTTCGGCGTTAAATCCTGAGCTAACATACTATTTGATACATCTAAACAAACCATAATGTCTGCGCCTTCACGTTTAACATCTTTCATTTTGGAGCCTGTTTGTAAATTACAAATTCCTAAAATCAAAAAAGAAATCCCAATTATAAATAAAATAAACTTGGTGGTTTTTTTAGCTTTTGAAACATCGGGAGCTAATAGATTTATTAAACCTAATTCACCTAATTTTTTTAAATTCTTTTTTGTTCGATATACATACCAAATATAAATAGCTATGCACACTGGGATGATTGCAAAAGCATAAAAGAATATTGGGTTTTCAAACTTAAACATTATGGTATAGCTTTAAATACAAATCGTTTCAATAAAAATTCAAGTAACAAACAAATTAATGCTCCAATGGCTAAAGGTAAAAAGTGCTCTGCTTTATTAGTGAAACTTTGTTCGCTAATGATTGTTTTTTCTAATAAATCAATTTCTTTATAAGTTTTTTCTAAACTTTCTCTATCTGTTGCTCTAAAGTATTTTCCGCCAGTCATCTTACTTATTTTAGTCATGGTTTCATCATCAATATCAACATCCACATAATCATATTCCATTTCTCCATTAGGATATAAGGCAACTGGTTGCAAGGCTTTTCCTTTGCTACCAACACCAATACAATAAACACGAACACCAAATGTCTTAGCAATTTCAGCAGCTGTTAACGGTGCAATTTCCCCTACGTTACTAACACCATCCGAAATTAAAATAACGACTTTACTTTTTGCTTTACTGTCTTTTACACGAGCAACTCCATCAGCAAGTCCTAAACCAATGGCGGTACCTTGGTCTAACATTCCGGCTTTAATATCGCCAAACATATTTTTAATGATTTTATGATCTGTTGTTAATGGACACTGAGTAAATGCTTCTCCTCCAAAAATAACTAAACCAATTTTGTCATTTGGACGAGCATCAATAAAATCGCTCAACACTTCTTTAGCAACTTCTAAACGGTTAGGTTTAAAATCTTTTGCTAACATTGATAATGAAACGTCTAAACTCACAATAATATCAATTCCTTCGGTTTTAGTATCTTTCCAGCTACTGCGAGATTGCGGACGAGCAATGGCCATTATGATTAATGATAAACAAAGCAATCTTAAAATAAATAGTGTATGTCTGAATTTTGCTTTTAATGAAGATTTTATTCCAATAAATAAATTAAAAGATGAATAATTTACTTCGCCTTCATACGTTTTTAACTTATAGATATACCAAATAATCATCAGTGGAATGATTACGAATAACCAAAACCAATGTTTTTCAGCAAATTGTATGTCGTTAAAGTAGGAAAGCAAGTTGTTAGTTTTTTGTTGTTTGATTTTTGTTATTTGATTCGACGCTATATTTAGAGCCTTTTATTTCTGTATCTTTCAAATATTTTATTAATCCTGAAATTAATCCTGCAATTTCTTCAATTTGCGAAATTAATTTCTGTTTAGATGAATTATCAACTAAATTTAATTCATTAGCAATTATTAATTGAGTTTTTACTTCATATAAAGACCCTTTAGCTATTGATAAAAAATTTTTAAATTCGTTTGTTCCACCTCTTCCAAATCCTTCAGCAATATTTGACGGAACTGAAACAGCCGCTCTTCTAATTTGATCTTTTAATCCGAAATCTTTACTAAATAATGGTTCATAAGTGATTTTGTAAATATCTGTAG
>JBILOV010000284.1:0-2908 GCA_044374335.1 Bacteroidia bacterium
GGAATTTTTGCTTATCGTAGTCTACCTTTAATTTTGCATCACTTGAAATTTTTTGATCCATTTTATCAAATACTTCTTTTTTTCCGGCTTCTATTGCCATCCAATAAGTATAAGAACCATCGCTTTCTTTAAAAATTTTCTCGCCAATCTCTTTAACATTCGATAATTGCATACTTACAACCTCGCGTGCTAATTCTTCAAATTTATTTTCGAATTCTTGAGTAGCTCCTACTGTTCTTTGATTTGTATATTGATCAGTTACTCTCTTAATTGTAGCTTGTATGTTTCCTGCCATTTCAGCTCTTGCATTTTGAAATGCGATTTTCTTTGCCGTAGCTAAATCAGGAGATTTCCCTAATTGTTTTGCTCTAAAATTATTTTCATCGCTACGATATTCTTTTCCGCTAAATGGAACAGATATTTCAACAGCTCCCGTTTCTTTTTGAACAGGTAATGCTTTTTTTGATTTACAACCTGCAGCTAATAATAATGCGATTGCAGGTATTGCTAAAATTTTAATTGTTTTCATTTGATTTTTGGTTTTTAGTTATTGTTTTGTGCGTTAAGTCATTTCAAATACCATTCCGAAGTTTTAAATATAGCGATTTTAACTTATTTTAATAGATCTTCTTCTGCGTCCACTTCAATTCGCAAATTATCAATAATAAATTCTTGCCTATCTTGCGTATTTTTTCCCATGTAATAACTTAATAATTGTTGTATTGATGCTTGTTGATCTAATAATACAGGCTCTAAACGAATATCTTTTCCAATAAAGTGTTTAAACTCATCTGGCGAAATTTCACCTAATCCCTTAAATCTTGTAATCTCCGGTTTAGGTCCTAATTTTGCAATAGCAGCTTGACGCTCCTCATCGCTATAGCAATAAGCAGTTTCTTTTTTATTACGCACACGAAATAATGGTGTTTGTAAAATGTACACATGTCCGTTTTTAATTAAATCAGGAAAAAATTGTAAAAAGAAAGTCAATAATAATAAACGAATATGCATACCATCTACATCGGCATCTGTTGCCACCACTACATTATTATATCTTAAATCTTCTAAACTATCTTCAATATTTAAAGCTGCTTGCAGAAGGTTAAATTCTTCGTTTTCGTAAACTATTTTTTTACCTAATCCAAAAGAATTTAAAGGCTTACCTTTTAAACTAAATACAGCTTGCGTATTTACATCACGTGTTTTGGTAATAGAACCACTTGCCGAATCTCCCTCGCAAATAAATAATGTTGTTTCGTGAGCACGAGGATTTTTGGCTTCATCTAAATGCACTCTACAATCACGTAATTTTTTATTATGTAAATTAGATTTTTTAGCACGCTCGCGAGCTAGTTTTTGAATTCCTGATAACTCTTTACGTTCACGCTCATTGGCAACAATTTTAGCTTCAATTGCTTTGGCAGTTTCCGGATTTTTATGCAAGTAATTATCTAATTGTTGTTTGATAAAGTCTCCAACAAACGACCGCATGGTTTGTCCCCCAGGAGCAACTTCTTGTGAACCTAATTTTGTTTTTGTTTGAGATTCAAACACAGGTTCTTGTACACGAACAGAAATAGCAGCAACAATAGATTTACGGACATCAGCCGGATCAAAATCTTTTTTATAAAACTCACGAATGGTTTTTACAACGGCTTCTCTAAATGCGGCTTGATGTGTGCCACCTTGCGTTGTATATTGCCCATTAACATAACTATAATACTCTTCCGAATAATGTTCGTTACTATGTGTCATAGCCAATTCAATATCGTCCCCCTTCAAGTGAACAATAGGATAAATAATTTCGCCGGTAATATTTTTCTCCAATAAATCCTTTAAACCATTATCTGATTTATAAACTTGTCCGTTAAAATATAAAGTTAACCCAGTATTTAAGAAGGCATAATTCCATAACATTTTATCAATGTATTCATGGATGTAATGGTATTTTTTAAAGATGGTGTCATCTGGTCTAAACTCAACATAAGTACCATTAGCTTCATTCGTTTTTTCAAGTTTAGATTCTTTTACCAAATTACCACATGAAAAATCAGCTGTTTTGGATTGTCCATCTCTGAAGGCTGTTACTTTAAAATTAATAGATAATGCATTAACTGCTTTTGTACCTACTCCATTTAAACCAATCGATTTTTTAAAGGCATCGCTATCATATTTACCACCCGTATTTATTTTAGAAACAACCTCAACAACTTTACCTAAAGGAATTCCACGTCCATAATCTCTAATAGAAACAACTCCATCTTTTACGGCAACCTCAATTTTTTTACCGGCACCCATCATAAACTCATCAATAGAATTGTCCATTACCTCTTTGATTAGCACGTAAATACCATCATCAAAAGCAGTTCCATCTCCTAATTTACCGATATACATCCCAGGACGCATACGTATATGCTCTTTCCAATCAAGGGATTTAATGCTGTCTTCGTTATAACTTGCTATTTCTTTTGCCATTTTTTAATTTAAGATTTAAAATTTAAGATTTAAGAAATTAGGCTTCGACTCCGCTCAGCCTGACAATTCTTAAATCTGACTTCTAACTTCGCAATTTATTAATCTCCATCCAATAAATTACCCAAGCCACCCAAAATACTTCCTTCTTCTTTTCTTGAACCTGTTCCGTATTGTAAAATTCTACCTGCTAATCGGCTAATCGGTAATGTTTGAATCCAAACTTTTCCTGGTCCTCTTAATGAAGCATAAAAAACACCTTCGCCACCAAATAAGGTATTTTTAATTCCTCCAACAAATTGTATATCATAATTTACATCACTTGTAAATGCAACAATACAACCAGTATCTACTTTTAATACTTCACCTGCTTGCAAATGTTTTTCAATAACGTGACCTCCACTATGCACAAATGCCATACCATCACCTTCTAACT
>JBILOV010000049.1:0-11221 GCA_044374335.1 Bacteroidia bacterium
ATAGTATAGAATATGCTTTGCGAATTCAAACTGCTATACTTCCACCACAAAAAATAGTAAAACAGTATTTAGAAAATTCCTTTATACTTTATAAACCAAAAGACATTGTAGCAGGCGATTTTTATTGGATGGAAACATTTGAAGATTTAATTTTATTTGCCGCTTGTGATTGCACAGGTCACGGTGTTCCAGGCGCAATGGTATCAGTAGTTTGCCACAATGCGCTTAATAGAGCAGTGAGGGAATTTGGATTAAAACAACCTTCTAAAATTCTTGATAAAACTGCCGAAATAGTTATAGAAAGTTTTTCTAAAAGTGAAGAAGCTATAAAAGATGGAATGGATATTTCGTTGTGTGCCTACAATATCAAAACAAAACAATTGGAATGGGCGGGAGCTAATAATCCGCTATGGTTTTTGCAAAACGGAGAATTGATAGAAACCAAAGCTGACAAACAACCAATTGGAATGAATGAAAATTGGAAACCATTTACCAATCATCAATTTACTTTAAACATTGGAGATGTTATTTATCTTTTCACCGATGGTTATGCAGATCAGTTTGGTGGAGAAGCAGGAAAAAAGAAATTGACAAAAAAATGTTTTAAAGAACAAGTATTATCCATTCAAAATTTAACAATGCAAGAACAAGGCATTACTCTCGACAAATTTATTGTTGAGTATAAAAAAGAAATAGAACAAATTGATGATATACTTGTAATGGGTGTTAAAGTTTAATTCATTATAATGTTTTTAACGAAAAAAATCATATAGAGTTGTCTATTCTCGAAATGCACTAGCATTGATTATCTTTACTAGTAAAATTTTGATAAAATATACAAAACTAAAAATACCTAAACGTTATGTAAAAAAATTAAATTTATTTGTTTAAATTTTATATAACTATTCAATATCATTATGAATACTTTGCCATTAGACATAACATCAATTACCTTAGCTAAGCTTTATAAAGTGAGACAAAATCAGGTTAAATAAAGAATATTGAAGATGGCAGAAAACACAGAAACTTGTTGGATTACTTGTGATGAATGTCATGGTCTCGGCAGAAAAAATCATAAGCTCCGTAAAAAAGTGCGACTGAACTACCAGAAAGCGTGTGAGGAATTTGAAAAAACAAATGGTGAAGGCACAGCTCCTATTCGCCCAAAAGGGCATCCCTATTCATGCTTAAATTGTTCCGGCATTGGCATACTTCGTACTAATAACAATCCTATTGCTGATAAAGAAAATTATCCACATGTTGCCATTATTGGCGGTGGTATAGGAGGAGTAGCTTTAGCTGTGGCTTGTTTGCACCGCAAGATACCTTTTACACTTTATGAGCGAGATAGTAATTTTGGAGCTCGATCTCAGGGTTATGGACTCACTTTGCAACAAGCTACTAAAGTAATTCAAGGCTTGGGCATTTTCTCGCTAGAAGAGGGGTTGGTTTCAACAAGACATGTTGTTCATACCACTGAAGGAAAAGTGATTGGTGAGTGGGGGATGAGAAAGTGGATTCATTCAGAAGAAAAAACATCACCGAGGCGAACAAATATTCATATTGCACGACAGTCTCTAAGATTAGCTCTGCTTAGGCAACTTGGCGAACAAGATTTGGTAAAGTGGGGACATCAGCTAGTCAATTTTAAGGAACAGGAGGATGGTTTTATTGATTTAAGTTTTGAAGTGAATGGACAGATAAAAAATGCTAAGGCGAATCTTTTGGTTGGTGCGGATGGCATTCGTAGTTCAGTTAGAAAGTTGCTGATTGGCGAGCATGTTACTCCTTTGCGTTACCTGGGCTGTATTGTTATTTTAGGTATTTGTACTTTGGATACTCTGAAAGGTATCGACAGTACTTTGTTGGATTCGGCTACGGTATTTCAAACTGCCAATGGCAATGAACGAATTTACGTTATGCCTTATGATTCAGATTCGGTGATGTGGCAACTTAGTTTTCCAATGCCTGAAAAAGAAGCTAAGTGGTTGAGTGCTCAAGGTGCTCAATTATTAAAGGAAGAAGCGTGTCGCAGAACTCAGTGGCACAATCCCATTCCTCAAATTTTATCATCAACCCTAGCAACTCAGGTTTCAGGGTATCCTGTGTATGATCGAGAATTACTTACCGCAGAGTTATTGGAGAAATGCGGGAAAGCAACTCTTATTGGAGATGCGGCTCACCCTATGAGTCCGTTTAAGGGCCAAGGGGCAAATCAAGCTCTGTTAGATGCGCTGTCACTAGCTCGCGGAATCACAAAAGGATGTGGTACTTTATCTAATTGGAGAGAAACAGGAGTGAGAGAATGTGTATTAACTGAATTTGAATCAGAAATGTTAGCACGGAGTGCTTCTAAAGTGAAAGATTCGGCAGAGGCTGTAAATATATTACATTCCAAGCTTGTGCTCCATGAGGGCGATGAACCAAGGGGACGGTTTCTAACTAAAAAAGACACTTAATTTGCTCTTATTTTACTATTCTGAAGCTATAAGCAATTTTCAGGGTCAAACATTCCTACATAGTTCTCGTTGATCAAAATATAAAATAAATATAAAATCAGTTCAGTATTCTTTTTACCGTTAGTGTCAGGTTGTAGTCTGCAATTCGTATAACTCTTTTAAATTCTATTAACGTATTACTTTTTTGCACTCATAATTAATGTTTTGTTAGAATCACACGTAATTATATTTTCTATAAATTAATATGTTTCTAAAAAGCAAAACGTAATTTATTTTATTGTTGACTTCTGTTGCCGATTAAGCATTTATAAAGTACTAAATTTCTAAAAAGTATTTTTATCTTAGCTATATAGATGATTATTACAATTCTGCGAGTGTAATTTACTAGCATAACTATAATTAAAAAGGTTTAGTTCTAGCATTTTTTTCTGCTATACGTCTTAAATTTTCTTGGCGACGTTTTCCTCCCAAATTCACTTTTTTATTTTTATCTTTCTTCTCATGAAAAGCACCATTTGGTGTAATATGTTTAGGAAGTTTCTTTAATGATTTATCTCTTGTAACTGGTTTTTCATCCTGAGTTAAATTAATAGATATTTCAACAGCTTCAGGTATATCCAACATCTCTAATTTTTTTTTCATTAAAGTTTCAATTTCCTTTTGCATAGGTAAATTTAGTTTTGTAATAAAACTTAGTGCAATACCAGTTTTATCTGCTCTTCCTGTTCTACCAATACGGTGAATATAGGCACTTGCTTCTTTTGATGGCATATCAAAGTTTAAAACATGCGTTACATCTTTTAAATCTAACCCGCGTGCAATAATATCTGTGGCAATTAACAAACGATGCGTTCCTTCATCAAACTTCTTAACCGCACTAAAACGTTGGGGCTGAGATTTGTTTGAGTGTATGACACCAATATCATCCGAAAATTCAGATTCTAATTCTTTATAAATATCATCTGCTATTTTTTTATTTTTCACAAATACCAAGACTTTACTAAAGTTTTTTTCTGTCTTTAACAAATGCTCTAATAAATTTACTTTCGTGTAAAAATTAGGAACGTGATACGCTTGTTGAATAATTTTTTCTAAAGGTGTTCCTCTACTAATTAATTCAATATATTCTGGTTTGTAAAAATAATTTTCAATCATCATTTCTACATCCTCATTTAAAGTGGCCGAAAACATTAAGTTTTGACGCTTTTGAGGAAGGATATCTAATATTTTAATTAATTGAGAACGAAATCCCAAATTCAACATTTCATCTACTTCATCAATAACCAATTTTTGAATACTACTAAATTGTAATGTTCTGCTTAAAGTTAAATCAATTAAACGACCGGGAGTTGCCACTAAAATATCTACACCATCATATACTTTTTGTTTTTGAATATTAATATTTCCACCTCCATAAACACCTACACACCTTGCATGCATATAGGTTGATAGTTTAGCAACTTCATCAACTACCTGCACAACTAATTCACGCGTTGGAACTACTATTAAAACTCTTGGTTGACGTTGTTCAGAGAAGGTTAGTTGTCGTAATATAGGAAGCAAATAAGCAAAAGTTTTTCCGGTTCCCGTTTGAGCTATACCTACAGCATCTTTACCCGACATAATAACCGGAAACGCTTTTTCCTGAATAGGAGTGGGATTTTCAAAACCAATATCGCTAAGTGCGTTTATAAGTTGTTTTGTAAGGTTTAAATCTTTAAAAGTAATCATAGCCAATGTGAATTTTGGCAAAGATACGTTAATTTATTGAGCCTACGGATTTCTGATATTTAGAAGGTTTAACAAAAATATTCTTACCAATAAGCCGGACCAAATTTTTTTGTCAATTTTGATTTTGGCGCAAGCGTATAGAAAATCTGATCAAACCAAATTAGTAATTTAGGGGCTAAAACAAACGAATTTAATTTATTACCAACATAGTTTGTGTTTCTTAAGGCAAGTCTTCCACAAACATCTAATCCTACGCCAAGCCATTGCGTAATTTTAAATTGAACAGTAATTCCAGGTTCATAAAAAAGTAACAAACGTTTTTTTGATTTTATAATTTTAATTCCATTGTTATGTTGAGTCCAATACATACCAGTGCCAAACTGAATAGGTACACTTAATTGCCAGCGTTTTGTTTTATGGAAAACAAAATCGGCGTAATAACAAATATAACCAAACTTAAAATAATCGTTTGTCATTATTTCGTTTCCATAAGCGTCGGTAATCATTTTTTTTTCATAAACATCGGCATCTAACCAACTATATCCTAGGCCTAGACGTAGTTTTCTTTTAAAGCTTAATCCTAATCTAACACCTGAAACTCTTGTTGCCGTATTATTTATAAATGAATAGCGCGACTCTAAACGAGTATCAATACTCGGGCGAGTATTAAGAAAAACTTTAAAGGTATCTAAAAACTGACCTTTAACACAAAAGGAAATAAATATAAAAATGATAACAGACTTTAGTTTCACATTACAAAAATAATTGAGTTTAATTGTTTATAATTTGATTAGTCAAAATTGTATTAACAGCTTATGAGTAGTAATTTTGTGAAAATGAATTCAATTTCTTCTTTTTTAGATACACCCATTGGTTACCTTAAAGGTATTGGTCCGCAGCGTGCGGAAGTATTACAAAAAGAATTATTTATTTTTACTTATAAAGATTTAATAACGCATTATCCCTTTAGGTATGTTGACCGAACACATTTTCATAGTGTAAGAGAGGTAACCGAAGATTCTGCCTATTACCAGCTAAGAGGTCATATTATTGAATTAGATTTTGTAGGTGATAAGCGCACCAAACGTTTAGTGGCTAAATTCAGAGATAGTTCAGGTGTTATAGAGTTAGTTTGGTTTCAAGGCGCTAAATGGATGGCAGAAAAATTAAAATCCAATACAGAATATATTGCTTATGGTAAAGCAACATCTTTTATGGGGCGCTTTAATATGGCGCATCCAGAAATTGATTTAGTAACCCCTGAATTATTAGCAAGCCAATCTTCCTTTCAATCGGTGTATCATAGTACCGAAAAATTAAAATACAGAAATTTAGATAGTGATGGAATTCGTAAATGTTTACGACTACTAACAATTCAGATTAATCAACAAAATATTACTGAAAGTCTTACTAATACAATTGTACAAGATTTTAAATTATTATCAAAGCTAGAAGCATTAAAGCAAATTCATTTTCCGGATTCAAAAGAATTAGTTGATAAAGCACGTTTTCGTTTAAAGTTTGAAGAACTGTTTTATGTTCAATTAAAATTACTGCGAAGTAATGTATTCAGACATCAAACTATTCAAGGATTTGTATTTGAAAAAGTGGGTGATGCATTTAATGATTTTTATAACCATCATTTACCATTTCAATTAACCAATGCTCAAAAACGCGTAGTTAAGGAAATACGAGTTGATATGGGATCAGGAAAACAAATGAGCCGTTTAATACAAGGTGATGTTGGTAGTGGAAAAACGTTAGTAGCATTGTTAAGTATGTTATTGGCAGTTGATAACGGATTTCAATCCTGTTTAATGGCACCTACCGAAATTTTAGCAAAACAGCATTACGCAACCATTTGCGAATTAGTTGAGCCTTTAGGTATGAAAGTGGCACTTTTAACAGGTTCTTCAAAAACAAAAGCTCGTAGAGAATTACATGCTGATTTATCATCTGGTGCTATTCATATTTTAATTGGTACTCATGCCTTGATTGAAGATGTGGTTGTTTTTAAAAATTTAGGATTAGTGGTAATCGATGAGCAACATCGCTTTGGTGTGGCACAGCGAGGTAAAATGCACAAAAAAAATACGCAGCCGCCTCATGTATTAATAATGACTGCAACACCAATTCCCAGAACGTTAGCAATGACTTTATATGGCGATTTAGATACTTCTGTTATTGATGAATTACCACCTGGTCGTAAACCAATCACCACGATGCACTTTATGGAAAGTCAGCGGTTACGATTAATTGGATTTATGAAGCAAGAAATCGCATTGGGCCGTCAAGTTTATATTGTGTACCCATTAATTCAAGAAAGCGAAAAAATGGATTACCAAAATTTAGAAAATGGATATGATGCTTTGTTAAATGATTTTCCAGTTCCTCAATATCAAATTAGTATCGTACATGGTAAATTAAAACCTGCTGAAAAGGAATTTGAAATGCAGCGTTTTATTAAAAAAGAAACGCAAATTATGGTAGCAACTACCGTTATTGAAGTAGGAGTAAATATTCCTAATGCATCAGTAATGGTAATTGAAAGTGCTGAGCGTTTTGGTTTATCTCAATTACATCAGTTACGAGGAAGAGTAGGGCGTGGAGCAGATAAATCCTACTGTATATTAATGACTTCCTATAAATTAGGAGCCGATAGTAAACTAAGGATGGAAACTATGGTAAGAACTAATGATGGTTTTGAAATTAGTGAAGTTGATTTAAAACTTCGTGGACCAGGCGATTTAGATGGGACGCAACAAAGTGGGGTAATGGATTTAAAGATAGCTGATTTAGCCCAGGATGGCCAAATTTTACAGTTGGCTCGATCCTCAGCACAAGCAATTTTAAATGAAGATCCTAATTTAGCTACTTCCGAAAATCAATTATTATTTCATCAATTGCAATTTCAAGGCAAAACAAGGTCTTCATGGAGTAAGATAGGGTAGGAAATTTATGTTAAATCAAATAAATTTTCAACGCCAATATATCTATTTACTTTAAAACCTTCGGCATAATCACAATTTATAGCCCTACCAAAAATGGATGCTTTAGCTTTAATGTATTCTATAAAGTTTTTTGAAGAAATGGGGGTATGTGGTTCTTTTGAATTTGGATCAAAAAATTGTGAAGAATATGCCATAATCGATTCCATTTTTTTATCTATGAATGGTGTAATATCAACCACAAAGTTGGGTTCAATAAAATTATCTTGTATGTAATGATAAACTGCCTTTGGTCGCCAGGCAGATTGAATAACACCATCAAGGATTGTTTCTATTTTTATTAGTCCACTATAAAAACAAGCATCTGCTGATAGTTTAGCAGCTCGTCCGTGATCAGGATGCCTGTCAGAAATAGCATTGCACAAAACAATTTCAGGTTGGTATTTACGAATTATTTGAATAATCTGTTTTTGATGTGCTTCATTGTTCTCAAAAAAAACATCTTTCATATCTAATTGTTCTCTTACACAAATCCCTAATATTTTAGCTGCTTTAGTAGCTTCTTCAGTTCTTAAATTCGCATTTCCACGCGTACCTAATTCTCCTCTAGTTAAATCTAAAATACCAACACTTTTTCCAAGCGAAATGTGCTTTAAAATAGTCCCTGCTGCCGATAATTCAACATCATCAGGGTGAACACCTATGGCTAGTATATCTAATTTCATTTTACAAATATAATCAAGTTCTGTTTGTTCTATCGAGTTATCTAATTTCTACTTAAACAAATTAATTTAAACGTAACAAAAAAACTCCCGATTTTTTTGCTATTTTTTATTTTAGAGTATGTAAAAACCCAAATAATATAAAGCAATTTTTAAGAATAGTTATAGCACAATAAATATTCTATTTGCTCGTTTTATATTAAACAAAAACATATAATTTGCCTATGCAACAAACATTTACTCTTGTGTCTACATTATTAAAAACTACTAAAAACAAGCAACAAGTTTCAAAACTTGTTGATGATTTTGAGCCTTCTGACTATCTAATTCAGAATATCTTAAATTATTCTAAGTCATTAACTATCAAAAAATCAAAATCTGTTGGTTTTATTGAGGTTGTAGCTAATTAACTAGTTTATTTAGTAGCTTATTAAATCCCTACATAGGTGTTTGCTATAAATACTTATCGAATAAAATTTGTGTACTAGCGATATTCCTTTATTTTTGTGTTCTACATTATTTAAAGACAATGGCTGAATTTGAATTAACAATGCCCAAAATGGGTGAAAGTGTTGCGGAAGCAACTATTATTAAATGGACAAAAAACGAAGGTGATTCAATTAAAATTGATGAAACTGTTTTAGAAATTGCAACCGATAAAGTTGACTCTGAAATCCCATCTCCTTTTGAGGGAAAATTAGTTAAAAAATTATTTAACGAAAATGATGTTGTTCAGGTAGGTGCTGTTATTGCAATAATTTCGTCTGATGCAAATGCTTCAGTTGTTGAAACTCCCAAAACTGCTGCTCCAGCTCAAACTGCTACTGCAACTTCCACACCTGTTGCACCTATCCAAACGGCAAACGTTGATTTTTCGGGTTCAGATAAATTTTATTCTCCTTTAGTAAAAAGTATTGCTAAAGAAGAAGGAATTTCTTTAACAGAATTAGACTCAATAAAAGGTACAGGTCAGGATGGTAGAGTTACAAAAGCAGATATTTTAGCTTATTTACCAAATAGAAATAAACAAATTACTACTACCGCTGATGCAGTATCTCAAACTCCAGTAGTTTCATCTTCGCCAGTTGCAGCAAAATCATCTGTTGGTGTTCCTGATAATACTATTTTAGTTCAACGCCCGGCAGTATCTGTAGGTGCCGGAGACGAAATTATTGAAATGGATCGTATGCGTAAAATCATTGCTGACAATATGGTAATGAGCAAGCATGTTTCTCCGCATGTTACTTCTTTTGTTGAAGCTGATGTAACTAATTTGGTTCAGTGGAGAGATAAGGTTAAAAAAGATTTTGAAAAAAGAGAAGGAGAGAAAATTACATTTACTCCATTATTTATAGAATGTGTAGCTAAAGCTATTAAGGATTTTCCTTTAATTAATGTTTCTGTTGATCAAACTGGAACAAAAATCATTAAGCGTAAAAATATTAATATTGGCATGGCTGCGGCATTGCCAAGTGGTAACTTAATTGTTCCGGTTATAAAAAATGCAGATCAAAAAAATTTGGTAGGAATTACTAAAAATGTAAATGATTTAGCAACAAGAGCACGAGCTAATAAATTAGCGCCTGATGAAATACAAGGAGGTACATTTACTTTAACAAATGTTGGAGGATTTGGAAATGTAATGGGAACGCCAATTATTTTGCAACCTCAAGTAGCAATCTTAGCAGTTGGTAGTATTAAAAAGAAACCGGCAGTTATAGAAACTCCTCAAGGTGATGTAATTGCAATAAGACATTTTATGTTCTTGTCGTTATCATACGATCATAGAGTTGTAGATGGATCTTTAGGCGGAAGTTTTTTACGAAAAGTTGCTGATTATATGGAGCAATGGGACGTTACCCGAAATTCATAAATAAAGCCAATTAATTTACTGTTCTGTCTATTACAGGACAAATTTATCGTTAAAATCATTGTTCCTGTCTAATTATTAGGTACTTTTGTTTTCCTTTTAAAAACAAAATGAAGAAATATTATTTATTTGTTGTTGCTGTTCTTTTGTTTGCTTCTGCTATTAAAGCGCAATTACCTGAAGGTAAATATTCAGATTATATCAGAGAGGGGATTTTTTTGGTTGCCGAAGAAAATTATGATATGGCTTTAAAAAATTTCTTAGAAGCTTATAAATTAGACTCAACTTCGGCAAATGTTAATTTTCAGATTGGTTTTTGCTATTTAAACACATCAACAAACAAAAGTTTAGCTGAGGATTATTTGGCCCGGTCAATTAAAGATGTTTCCAAAAATTACCAAAATGATAATCCAAATGAAAAATCCGCTTCTCCTTTAGCTTATTTTTATTATGGAAAAGCCCTTCATATTAATTATAAGTTTGACGAGGCAATGACTCAATATAATTTTTTTGAGACAAAATATGCTAAGAATAAAGAAGTAAAAGAAGAAGTTGTTTTTTATAAATCACACACCGAATTTGCAAAGGAGTTAGTGGCAAAACCAATTAATGTTAAGATAGAAAGTTTAGGCGATAGTATAAACAGTATTTATCCAGAATATAGTCCAATGCTAAATGCTGATGAAACAACATTAATATATACTACTCGAAGAAATACAGGAACAGGTGCTGAAATAATGCAGGATGGACAATATTACGAAGATATTGTTATTTCTTATAAGGATGTAAACAATAATTGGTCTTCCCCAAAATCAATTAGCCAAAACATTAATACAAATGGTCACGAAGCCTCCATAAATTTAACAGCGGATGGTCAAACACTAATTGTTTATAAAGATGATGGGGGTGATGGAAATATTTATTTTAGTAAATGGGATGGAAAGGATTGGACATCTATACAAAGTTTTGGCTCTGATATTAATTCTAAATATTGGGAATCACACGCTTGTTTGAGTGCCGATAATAACACTTTGTATTTTGTATCTGATCGTCCGGGTGGATATGGTGGTCGTGATATTTATCGATGTGTAAAATTACCTAATGGGTTATGGAGTAAAGCTTTAAATGTTGGTCCAACTATTAATACTAAATATGATGAAGATGGACCATTTATTTCTGCTGATGGAATTACTTTAAATTTCTCTTCAATAGGACATAAATCAATGGGAGGTTTTGATATTTTTGTTTCCATGATAGAGGATGACAAAAAATTCTCAGAGCCTATAAATATTGGTTATCCTATTAACACAACAGATGATGATGTGTTTTTTGTTACTTCTCCTGATGGCAAACGTGGGTATTTTTCTTCAGCAAAAGCTGGTGGACTTGGAGATAAAGATCTTTATAAAATGGCTATTCTAGATGCGAAAGAGAAACTTTTTGTATTATTAAAAGGTGCTATTATTCCTGCGGAAGGGGAAAAATTGCCAA
>JBILOV010000050.1:0-11204 GCA_044374335.1 Bacteroidia bacterium
TAATAAAAAAATAGAGAGTAGTATTTTAAAAAATAAATAGTTTAAAATAATAAAATAGAACATCATTTTATTATCCACTCATTCTCAATTTCCCATCCAGCTAATAATTTTATTGTAGACGGATTTACAAAAACTTTTTCTGGCTGCTTATTTAAAAAATAATCGCCCGTATCGAAAAGCCCATTTTTATTGATATCTTCAACTACCTTGATAAAATAGTTTGCAGGAAATAAATTTATATACTCTATTATTTTTTCGGAAGTAGAGTTTAATGAAAAATCAATTGTTCTCTCATCAACAATTTGTTCTTTGTCATTTAAAAGTTGAATTATATATTTTTCTTTGAGAGGGAAAAATAATTTCAATTTTAATTTAGCGTAATCATCAATAGCCGATGTATTAAATTGAAAACTAATTGAATCATTTGTTCTTTGAATTTTATCGTTAATTGCATCCTTTTCAATGGTTAATGTATAATTTGTTTCTGGTTTAAAATCATAACTAACTTCAAACTTATTAGTCCATCCATTATTTCTTAAAATTTTAATAGGTGCTTTTTTTGTAATTGAATCTGTCTTTTCAATTAAAACTATTTTCTCATCAATTAAGTTTTCAGATTTAAAAGGAACATTGGCTTCAAATATTGGTAGCTGATAAAAAGGAAAAACAGTTTTAATATTAGTTTGTAAATTGTATTTAATATTTGTCTTTTGTTTACTAATCGTGTTTTCAGACGCTATTTTAATATATAGTGTGTCTGTTTTTCTTGATTCGTAATTAATATATGTTTCTAATGTATCATACTTAATATTGTAATATAAGGTAAGTGTATCTTTAAGTTTATTTTGAGTAAAACTAATCAACCCTTTTGCGCTAACACCTTTAATATCTAATTGTGGTTTATTATATATTACATAAGCTTTTCCATATTTTGATGCGAATGCTTTTTTTATAAAACTTTTAGCAGGCATCTCTTTTGATAAAAACAAAGCAACCGTATTTGTATCATTAGAACTTACAAATTCTTTAATAAACGCAATCTGTTCTTCTGAACCATCGTATAATAAGTTTTTGTTTTCATCTTTTATGCCAACAATCTTATATAAAGAATTTGGTAAATAATTAAATTTAAAAATTCCAGCATCATTTGTTTTACAAATGTATAATGGCTTATCCTTATATATGACGCTATCCTGAGAATTTATATTATACAAACCAACTAGTATTTTTGAAACTGCCTTTTTATCAAAAGCATTAATAACTTGTCCCAACAACTTTAAACTATCTATTGAAGATCCTGTACTAAATATGTATTCAAAATTTTGTAATACATTATTTTCGTTAAGATCAGCAATTGAATTTCCAAAAGCTAGTTTGTAAGTTGTATTTGATAATAGAGTATCATTAAACGTAATCTTTAGTTTTTTTCCAGAAGCTTGAATATCAGGACTTGCTTTAGTTTGGGGTGTAATAATAAATTGTCCTGCAACATCTTTCAATGAAATATATTCATCAAATTCAATTTCAATAATTTTTGAATTAAAATTTAATGAGGTGTTTTCTGGTTTAAAAGATAACGCCCTAGGTGGAGTAGTGTCTTTTTTACCTCCTGTTAAAGGTGTAATTTGAGCGCATTGCGTGCTCAAAAAAACTAGACATATATATATAAGTAATTTTTGCAATTTTTTACACAAAGAAAGTGATTTTTTGGTAAAGGATTCTAATATATTTTTGAGGTAGTGTGTATTTAAAAATCAAAACACTTGAAGTTTTATTTTATCAAATAGGAGTAGGCCAAGATAATGATAGGTATAAAATACTTTATCCAAAAAATAAAAGAATATTGTTGATGGAAGTAAAATTTAAGGATATTTATAAATTTTAAACAGTTGATAGGTTATTTTTTTCTTACCATCATTAAACCATCTCTGATTGGTAATAATAAATTTTCAACTCTTGAGTCTTGTTGCACAAATTGATTAAATTGATGAAGCGCTAGCGTTTCTTTATCCATTTCACTTTCCGGCATTGTTATTTTTCCACTCCATAAAACATTATCAGCAATAATTAATCCTCCCGATGATAGTTTATCTATTACTAAATGGTAATAGTTAAGGTAATTTTTTTTGTCGGCATCAATAAATACTAAATCTATTGACTCTTTAATGGTTGGAATGTAGTCTTTAGCATCAGCTAAAGCTAATTCTATTTTGTTCGCATATTCTGTTTTACTGATAAACGCTTTTGCAAAAGCAGATGTTTCTTCGTTTACATCAATGCTAATTAATTTTCCTTTTGGCTGCAATCCTTCGGCTAAACATAAAGCAGAATAGCCGGTGTAAGTGCCAATCTCAATAATTAATTTAGGTTGTATTAATTTAGAGATAAAACTTAAAAAACGCCCTTGTAAATGGCCACTTAACATACGAGGAGAAACTACTTTTAAATGTGTTTCTCTATTTAATTGTGCTAATATATTTGTTTCGGCAGATGTATTGTTTTCGCAATAATCGCTGAGGTCTTTGGTGATGAATTCCATGTTATATTTCTAATTCAAGTTGATTAGGCAATAATTGAAACGTTAGTCTGTGTAGATTTGTTGTTCCATTTACTCTAATAGCATCTCTGTGTTTTTTGGTAGGATAGCCCATATTTTGTTCCCAACTGTATTGAGGGTGTTTAATAGCAGCCTCTTTCATAAAATCATCACGATAAGTTTTAGCTAAAATACTTGCCGCGGCAATGCTTAAAAATTTTGCATCTCCTTTTATGATACATTGATGATTGATGTTTTTGTAAGGTGTAAATCGGTTTCCGTCAATCAATAGCAACTCAGGTTTTTGTTTTAACAGATCAATAGCTCTGTGCATGGCTAAAAATGAAGCTTTTAAAATATTAATCTTATCAATTTCTACATTATCTACTAAGCCAACTGCCCAAGTGAGTGCCTTTTCTTCAATTTCGGGACGCAATTCATAGCGTACTTTATCACTTAATTTTTTACTATCATCTAACCATTTATTTTTATAATTTTTTGGTAAGATAACGGCTGCCGCATATACAGGTCCTGCCAAACAACCACGACCTGCTTCGTCGCAACCTGCTTCAATTAAATTTTTATCAAAGTAAGATTTGAGCATCTTTTTAATTAATGGAACGCAGATAAACGCAGATGGTTATGATATTGTAAGATATTATTTTAAAAGGTTTATTTTAAGCGAAATCATAAAAATTATATCTGATCATATTAAATCAGCGTCATCAGCGTTCTATGATTTTAATTCAATCCTTCCAAACAAGCCTTAATCGCATCAAAATTAGGTTGTTTACCAGCATCTTCTAAAATTTCAGCATATTGAATAATACCATTTTTATCAATAACAAAAGCAGAACGCTTAGTTACCCCAGTCATTCCAAATGCAAATGTTTCGTATAATGAGTTGTATGCAGTTGCTACAGTTTTATTAAAATCTGACAACAAATCAAAATTATAATTTTGATCTTTTTTAAATCTTTCTAAACTAAATAAAGAGTCGATAGAAATACCTACAACCTCAGTATTTAATGAGTTATAGACATTATAATTATCTCTAATGTTACATAACTCAGCCGTGCATACGCCGGTAAATGCTAGTGGAAAAAATAAAATAACTAAATTTTTTCCTTTGTAATCAGATAAAGAAATTTCTTTTTTCTCAGTATTAAATAATTTGAAATCTGGAGCTTTTTGACCTACTTGAATTGACATAATAATTAGTTTTGTTATTAATTAATAGTTAAACATTCTAAATTTAGAACTGTTTAAACAAAGTAAATGATAATTTTGCACAAAAAAATAATTAACCTTTAAAAATAAATAATATGGCATTAGTAGGAAAAAAAGCGCCCTCATTTACTGCAGCAGCAGTTATTAATGGAGAAGAAATCGTAGAAAATTTTTCATTAGATCAATACATTGGTAAAAAGCACGTTGTATTTTTCTTCTATCCAAAAGATTTTACATTTGTTTGCCCAACAGAATTACATGCTTTTCAAGAAAAGTTAGGAGAATTTGATTCACGCGGCTGTGCAGTTGTTGGTTGTAGTACTGATACTGAACAAAGTCATTGGGGTTGGTTACAAGTAGATAAAAATCATGGTGGTATAAAAGGAATTACTTATCCTATTGTTGCAGATACCACAAAAACTATTTCTTTAAATTTTGACACATTATTTGGAGACTATGATGTAGATGTAGACAATAATATTGTAGCAACCGGTCCAATGATTGCTTTCCGTGGATTGTTTTTAATTGACAAAGAAGGAACTGTGCGTCATCAGTTAATTAATGATTTACCTTTAGGACGTAATGTTGACGAAGCTTTACGAATGGTAGATGCCTTGCAATATTTTGAAACAAAGGGAGAAGTTTGTCCTGCTAATTGGAGTAAAGGCAAGGATGGTATGAAGGCTGACCATAAAGGGGTAGCTGAATATTTAACAAAACACTAATAGTAAGGCTAAAAAATAATAAAAAAGGAAGGATAAAAATCTTCCTTTTTATTTGATGGCAGGCAAAAACAAATTATTTTTAAAAAAAAACAAAAAAAGTTATATTTTTTTTTGCAGCATCCAAAATTGTTAGTAAATTTGCAACCCCAATAAAAAGGGACGTTCTTTAAAATTATAATATTAAGCCGAAGTAGCTCAGCTGGTAGAGCCACTGATTTGTAATCAGTAGGTCGGGGGTTCGAGTCCCTTCTTCGGCTCTTTTTATTGAAAAATGGGGATATACCAGAGTGGCCAAATGGGACAGACTGTAAATCTGTTGTTTCGACTTCGGAGGTTCGAATCCTCCTGTCCCCACTTAGATATTTACATTTGTCGATTGTAAATTTTTATTTGAGTAAGATTAAGCGAAAGTAGCTCAATTGGTAGAGCTCCAGCCTTCCAAGCTGGAGGTTGCGGGTTCGAGACCCGTCTTTCGCTCCAGAAATAGATTTAAATGTGTAGTTGATTTATAACCGTATAAACGGACAAAAGATAGAAAAGGCTTGCGTAGGCGGTCTCAATTCTTTTGAATGTCCCCAAAAAAGGGACTTTTCGTGTATACAAAAACAAAGTTCTTTAAAATAAGCAAACAGCAGGTAATTATAAAGCTGTTGTAGCTCAGTGGTAGAGCACCTCCTTGGTAAGGAGGAGGTCGGCGGTTCAATCCCGCTCAACAGCTCAAAAATATTGAGAAGTTGATGTTGCATCCGAAAGCTATCTGAATTAGCTCAACAGCTCAAAATAAAGGTAAATAAGTTAAACTAATAATAAATAATAACAATTAAATAAAAATAACAATGGCTAAAGAAAAATTCGACCGTTCCAAACCACATGTAAACATTGGTACAATTGGTCACGTAGATCACGGTAAAACGACATTAACTGCTGCAATTACAGTTGTATTAGCATCAAAAGGTTTATCAGAAGTAAGAGATTTCTCTTCTATTGATAATGCTCCTGAAGAAAAAGAACGTGGTATTACTATTAATACTTCTCACGTTGAGTATCAAACTGCTAACCGTCACTACGCTCACGTTGATTGTCCAGGTCACGCGGATTATGTAAAAAACATGATTACTGGTGCTGCACAAATGGATGGTGCTATTTTAGTGGTAGCTGCAACTGATGGACCTATGCCACAAACTCGTGAGCATATCTTATTAGCTCGTCAAGTGGGTGTTCCTGCAATCGTTGTATTCATGAACAAAGTGGATATGGTTGAAGATGCTGAGTTATTAGAATTAGTTGAAATGGAAATTCGTGAATTATTATCTTTCTATAAGTTTGATGGTGATAATACTCCAGTTATTCAAGGTTCTGCTTTAGGTGGATTAAATAACGATCCAAAATGGGTTGATAAAATTATGGAATTAATGGATGCAGTGGATTCTTTTATTCCATTACCTCCACGTGAAAAAGATAAGCCATTTTTGATGCCAGTTGAAGACGTGTTTACAATTACTGGTCGTGGTACTGTTGCTACTGGTCGTATTGAAACAGGTGTAATTAACTCTAATGATCCAGTTGAAATCATTGGTATGGGTGATGAAAAATTAACATCAACTGTAACAGGTGTTGAAATGTTCCGTAAAATATTAGATTACGGTGAAGCTGGAGACAACGTAGGTTTATTGTTACGTGGTATTGATAAAGCTGATATCCGTCGTGGTATGGTTATCGTTAAGCCAGGTTCTATCAAAGCTCACAAAAAATTTAAAGCTGAAGTTTATATCTTGAAAAAAGAAGAAGGTGGACGTCATACTCCGTTTCATAACAAATACCGTCCTCAATTCTACTTACGTACAACAGACGTAACAGGAGAGATTACTTTAGAAGAAGGACGCGAAATGGTTATGCCAGGTGATAACGTTACAATTAATGTTGAGTTACATTCTGCTGTAGCTATGGATAAAGGTTTACGTTTCGCAATGCGTGAAGGTGGTCGTACTGTAGGTGCTGGTCAGGTAACTGAGATTTTATCTTAATAACTATCAAGTTTTAGCAAAATGGCTTGCCGAGAGGCTTAGCCATTTTGCTATTTAATATAAAATGTACTTACGGGCGTGGTGCAACGGTAGCATACCGGTCTCCAAAACCGTTGATGGGGGTTCGAATCCCTCCGCCCGTGCTGAAATAAATTTTGAGTGATTAATTTTAAGATTTTGAATATATCAAAACTAAGTCACTAAAAACTAAAAACGAAAAAAAGATGAGCAAGTTTGGAACATATATAGCAGAAACTAAAGACGAATTATTTAATAAAGTAACTTGGCCAACTTGGCCTGAACTTCAAAGTAGTGCTTTACTTGTAATGGTAGCGTCTACAATAATCGGTTTAGTGGTTTGGGGTATGGATGTATCATTTAGTAAGTTAATGGAATTAGCTTATCAAATGGTAAATAGTTTATAAATTTTTATACTTACAAAATGGCTGAAACAGTAAATAAAGAAACTTCATCAATTGTAAAGAAATGGTATGTTGTACGTGCTATTAGTGGACAAGAGAAAAAAGTAAAACAATATATTGAAGTAGAAATTAATAGATTAAAACTAAACGATTATGTATCGCAAGTTTTAATTCCTACTGAAAAATTTATTCAAATTCGTAACGGAAAAAAAATCCAAAAAGAACGTTCATTTTATCCTGGATATGTTTTAATTGAAGCTGCTTTAGTTGGTGAGATTACACATATTATTAAAAATATTACAGGTGTTATTGGTTTTTTAGGAGAAACTAAACGTGGAGAAGCAGTTCCTATGCGTTTATCTGAAGTTAATCGTATTTTAGGTAAAGTTGATGAGTTAACAGAAGCTGACAGCGTAGTTACAAGTAATTATACAGTTGGAGAATCAGTTAAAGTTACTAATGGACCATTTAATGGATTTAGTGGAACAATTGAAGAAATAAACGAAGAGAAGAAAAAAATTAAAGTTACAGTTAAGATCTTTGGACGTAAAACTCCAGTTGAATTGAGTTTTGGTGAAGTAGAGATAGAATAGTTATAAAATAAATAAACACATTGATGTATTAAGGTTTTTTGGAAATTAACGGTTACTGCTTCCAAGGTTAATCAAACAAATTCAAAAACAGCAAAACATCAACTAATCAAATAAAAACAAAAAAATGGCAAAAGAGTTATCAGCAATTGTAAAGCTTCAGATTAAAGGTGGAGCTGCTAACCCGTCGCCTCCAATTGGTCCTGCATTAGGTGCAAAAGGTGTAAACATTATGGAGTTCTGTAAGCAATTTAATGCTAGAACTCAAGAACAAGCAGGTAAAGTATTGCCAGTTTTAATTAATGTTTATGTTGACAAAACGTTCGATTTCATTATCAAACGTACACCAGTAGCAGTTCAAATTTTAGAGGTTACTAAGGTTAAGCAAGGTTCTGGCGAAAGCAACCGTAAAAAAGTTGGTACCATTTCATGGGACCAAATTCGCACTATTGCAACAGATAAAATTGTAGACATGAACTGTTTTACAATCGAATCTGCAATGACAATGGTAGCAGGTACTGCTCGTAGCATGGGAATCACAACAACAGGAGACGCACCTGTAAAAGCGTAATTAAATTATTATTAACCAAAAACAAGCTTTTTAAAAAATGGCAACGTTAACTAAAAAAAGAAAAGTAGCAGATGCTAAGTTCGATGTGAACAAAGCACACACTGTTGCTGAAGCTTCAAAAGTAGTGAAAGAAATTACCACTACTAAATTTGATGCATCCGTGGATATCGCTATCCGTTTAGGAGTTGATCCTCGTAAAGCTAATCAAATGGTTCGTGGAACTGTTACCTTACCTCATGGTACTGGTAAAGTGTTGCGCGTTTTAGCAATTGTAACTCCAGATAAGGAAGCAGAAGCTAGAGCAGCAGGTGCGGATTTCGTAGGATTAGACGAATACATCGAAAAAATTAAAAACGGGTGGACAGACGTAGACGTAATTATCACTATGCCTTCAGTAATGGGTAAAGTTGGTGCTTTAGGTCGCGTTTTAGGACCTCGTGGATTAATGCCTAACCCTAAAACAGGTACAGTTACTATGGATATTGGTAAAGCTGTAACTGACTCAAAAGGTGGTAAAATTGATTTTAAAGTAGATAAAGCTGGAATCATTCACACAGGAATTGGAAGAGCATCTTTCGACGCTCAAAAATTAACTGAGAATGCTATGGAAGTTTTAAATGCAATTGTAAAATTAAAACCTTCTTCTGCAAGAGGTACTTATGTTAAATCTGTATATATGAGCAGTACAATGAGTGCAGGTATTCAAATTGATCCAAAATCATTTAATTAATAATTAAAACTCTATTACTATGAACAAACAAGAAAAAACACAAGAAATAGATCGTTTACTTGGCATTTTAAATGCTAATACTAAAATCTATTTAGCTGATTGTTCTTCTTTGTCAGTAGAAAAGGTAAATCAATTACGCCGTTCTTGCTATGATAAAAAAGTAAGTATGTCTGTTGTTAAGAACACTTTATTAGCGAAAGCTTTAGAGCGTGCTAACGATAGCAATCTTGCTCAACTTATTCCAGCATTAAAGGGCCAAACAGCTTTAATTTTAACAGAGACATCTAATGTGCCTGCTAAATTAATTAAAGAGTTTCGCAAAGGTGGTGATAAACCTCAATTAAAAGCAGCTTATGTTGAAGATATGATTTTTATCGGTGATGATAAATTAGATGCTTTAGCAGGATTAAAATCGAAAAACGAATTAATCGGAGATATCATTGGCTTGTTACAATCTCCTATCCAACGAGTGATAGGTGCTTTAGAAAACAAAACCAAAGATAGCGAAGAAGCAGCAGCTTAATTGTACTGAATATAAGAATAATCAAGCTTGCATAAGGTAAGCAAAAAAATAATTAAATTAAAAACAATAACAAATTAAACTAATAATAAAATGGCAGACGTAAAAGCAATCGCTGAAACATTAGTAAACTTGACAGTTAAAGAAGTTCAAGAATTAGCAACAGTATTAAAAGACGAATATGGTATCGAACCAGCAGCAGCAGCAGTAGTTGTAGCAGCAGGTGGTGGCGGAGACGCTGCGGCAGCTAAAACATCTTTTGATGTGATTTTAGTTGAAGCAGGTGCTGCTAAATTAGGAGTTGTGAAATTAGTAAAAGATTTAACAGGATTAGGATTAAAAGAAGCTAAAGATTTAGTTGACGGTGCTCCAAAACCAGTTAAAGAAGGTATTGCAAAAGAAGAAGCTGAGTCTATTAAAAAGGCTTTAGAAGAAGCTGGTGCAAAAGTAGAAGTAAAATAATTTTACTTACAAAACTAGGTGTTAAGGTCTTTCTTGCTTCGGCAAAAGACCTTAACCCTTTTTCTGCTTTTAGTAATTGGCGTAACTCTTTTAGAATACTAACTAATAAACTTCATTACATTGGCTACAGCAATTAAAAAATCACAGAGAATTAATTTCTCTTCAAACAAATTTCCAATTGAATATCCAGATTTTTTGGATATACAAGTGAAATCTTTTCAAGATTTCTTTCAATTAGAAACGACACCGGATAACCGAAAAAATGAAGGTTTATTCCGTGTATTTGCCGAAAACTTTCCTATTTCTGATGCGAGAAACAATTTCGTATTGGAATTTTTGGATTATTTCGTAGATCCACCACGCTACGCACTAGAAGAGTGTATTAGTCGTGGATTAACTTATTCAGTGCCTTTAAAAGCTAAATTAAAGCTTTACTGTACTGATCCTGAACATGAAGATTTTGAAACCATCGTGCAGGACGTTTATTTGGGAACTATTCCGTACATGACACCAAAAGGTTCTTTCGTAATCAATGGTGCTGAACGTGTTATTGTTTCTCAATTACATCGTTCTCCGGGCGTGTTCTTTGGCCAAAGCCGTCACGCAAATGGTACTAAATTATATAGTGCTCGTGTTATCCCTTTTAAAGGTTCTTGGATTGAGTTTGCAACTGACATTAATAATGTCATGTATGCTTACATTGATCGTAAGAAAAAATTACCCGTAACTACTTTATTACGTGCTATTGGTTTTGAAAGTGATAAACAAATTTTAGAAATTTTTGGCTTAGCTGATGAAGTGAAAGTTTCGAAAGCAGGCTTAAAACGTGAAGTTGGTCGTAGACTAGCAGCTCGTGTTTTGAAAACATGGATTGAAGATTTCGTAGATGAAGATACTGGAGAAGTTGTTTCAATTGAGCGTAACGAAGTTATCTTAGATCGTGAAACGATTTTAGATGATTTGCATATCGACTTAATTGTTGACGCTGGTGTTAAATCTATTATCTTGCACAAAGAAGATGTAAATACTGCAGATTTTGCTATTATATACAATACTTTACAAAAAGATTCAACTAACTCAGAAAAAGAAGCAATCGAGTATATCTACCGTTTACTTCGTAATGCTGAGCCACCTGATGAAGAAACAGCTCGTGGAGTAATCGACAAGTTATTCTTCTCTGACAAACGTTATGATTTAGGTGAAGTAGGTCGTTTCCGTATCAACAAAAAATTAGGTATCGATATTCCTATGAATATCCGAGTATTAACAAGAGAAGATATTATTTTGATCATGAAATATTTGATCGAATTAATTAACTCTAAAACTGATGTGGATGATATCGATCACTTATCTAACCGTCGTGTTCGTACAGTTGGTGAACAATTATTCTCTCA
>JBILOV010000285.1:0-2889 GCA_044374335.1 Bacteroidia bacterium
ATGAAGTTTCAATAGATGGCTCTGGAATCCCTAATCAAACATCATCACTTGACCCGCATGAAATTGTCTTTTCACAAGATGGATTAAGGTATTTTGTATCTTGTCAAACATCAAACCAAGTAAGAGTTATGAATACAGCGGGAGATTACCTAATACAAACTATTGCAACGGGTCAACGTCCGCTTGAATTTACAATAAGTAATGCAAGAAATAAGTTATTTGTTTCTTGTCAAGATGAACCAGGTACAACATCAACTTCAAAAGGATCTGTTACAGTTATTGATATGATCAACCTTCAACCGATTAATTATGCAGTAGGATTTCAACCTCATGGATTAGCTATTGATGAAACAAATGGTTATTTAATTGTAGCAAGTAGAAATTTATTAAACAATGGGCCAACTCCTCATCATACAGGGGTTTGTGGTAGGAATGGTTTTGTGAGTTATTTTAATATTAACACAATGCAATTACTCTCTAATAAAACTGAAGTTGCATCAGATCCTTACTCAGTGGCCATAAGACCATAATGAATAACAACTTTAAAAATAAAACAATATTGTTATTCGATGGTTATTGTAATCTCTGTCAGTCTTCCGTTCAATTTATTTTAAAACACGAAAAAAATCCTGAAATATATTTCACTTCGCTTCAATCAAATAGCGGTATTGAAATTTTAAATTATTATAAGATTAATTCTAACAAAATTAATAGCTTAGTACTTATAGAAAAAAACAAAATGTACATTAAGTCAACAGCAGCACTAAGGTTAACAAAATATTTAAAAGGACTGTATCCTATTGCATTTGCATTTATGATTATACCGGCAGTTATTCGTAATTTCGTTTATGATTATATTGCGCAAAACCGTTACAAATGGTATGGAAAATTAGATAGTTGCATAATACCTGACGGAGAATTAGAAAAACGTTTTTTATAGTACTATTTAAAAACATTACTTTTACATCTTATGACAAAACTTTCAGTAAATATTAATAAAATAGCAACCATTCGTAATTCTCGTGGAGGTAACACCCCAAATTTATTACAAGTTGCGCAAGATGCTGAACGATTTGGAGCGCAGGGAATAACAGTTCACCCTCGGCCAGATGAAAGACACATTAGATATCAAGATGTGTATGATTTAAAACCATTATTAAAAACCGAGTTTAATATTGAAGGTAATCCTAAAATTCAAAAATTTATTGATTTAGTTTTAGATATTAAACCGGAACAAGTAACATTAGTTCCTGATAACGATAATCAATTGACTTCTGACCATGGTTGGGATACAATTGCAAATAAAGACTATTTAACTGAGATTATTTCTAAATTTAAGCAAGCAGGCATTCGTACTTCTATTTTTGTTGACCCCGATTTAAAAATGATCGAAGGGGCAAAAGCTACGGGTACTGATAGAATTGAATTATATACAGAAGAATACGCCAGACTTTATCCAACAAATAAAGAAACCGTTATTATACCATTTACAGAAGCATCAAAACTAGCAAACCAATTAGGATTAGGAATAAATGCAGGACATGATTTAAGTTTAGAAAACCTGGCTTATTTTAAAAAACACACCGAAAATTTACTAGAAGTATCGGTCGGCCATGCACTTATTAGTGACGCATTATATTATGGACTAGAAAATACTATTCAACTCTATTTAAAACAACTTAAATAACAATCAACTAAACCAATTTGGTAGATCAATGTTGTGTTTAAATTTGAATCGAATAACAAATTATAAAACACCTTTTAATATATGTCGTTTAAAATATTAATAATAGAAGACGAATTAACACTTCAACAAACTTTAAAATTAAATTTAGAGCTTGAAAATTATGAAACTGAAACATGTAATTCGGGTGCAAATGCCATTTCAATTATTAAAAATTTTAAACCTAACTTAATACTTTTAGATATCATGCTACCTGCATTAGGAGGTATAGAAATTTACAAACTACTTAAAGATTTAAATATAATAATTCCGGTAATTTTTTTAACTGCAAAAAATAATGTTAAGGATAAAATAGAAGGTTTAAAATTGGGTGCGGATGATTATATTACAAAACCTTTTGATTTGGAAGAATTATTATTAAGAATTCAAAATGTTTTAAAAAGAAATTATCCGAAAAAGAATGAAGTCTCAATTTTCAAATTTGATAAATGTGAAATTAATTTTTCAACCTTTCAAATAATAAATCGAGAAGAAAAAAAAGAAGATTTATCAAAAAGAGAAATCGCACTATTAAAAATACTAGTTGATAATTTAAATAATGTTGTTTCAAGAGATGAAATACTAGATAAACTTTGGACAAAAGATGAAGTTTCATCTTCAAGAACTATTGACAATTATATTTTAAATTTTAGAAAACTATTTGAAGTCAACCCAAAAGAGCCTGTTCATTTTCTTTCAATAAGAGGAGTTGGTTATAAGTTTTGTGTTTAAAGGCATGCTGTCAGCACAAGCATGGTCAAGAACAAATTTATACCTTTTCAAACCGCTTCATTTCTCTTCCATCTATAATTATAGTTTCTTTAAACATAGCTAAAGGGCGCAACCATAAATTTTCACCATCTGATTGATAAGTTGCTTTATATACTACCAATTCCTCTAAAGTTTCGCTATGACGAGCAATGCCAATAACTTCGTAAATAGCTCCTTTGTAATGTTTATATAATCCTGATTCTAATTTCATTATATGTTCTTTTGTCTTTTCTACCCCTTTAATCTCTTATCTCATTTAACTTGTGTGATCCGAAACAATAACCCATTGTCCCTTTATTTTTTTCCAAAGCAAAGTAAAATACCCTCCAGCCGGTTTTTCTTTTTTCAATTCCCATTGACCAATAACATAAATACTTGTTTTAGATAGTTGAGTA
>JBILOV010000051.1:0-11163 GCA_044374335.1 Bacteroidia bacterium
ATTGTATGTAGCGTTTTATTAAAACTTGATTCTAAATCGTAATGTCCTTTTTGTAACCATGAACGCTCATAGTTATGACTATGACCATTAATAACTAAATCAACACCATATTTCTCTAATAATCTTGCAATATTTTTTCTAATAATAACTAAATCAGCTTCAATATCAGAATTATGACTTCCCATCGTAAATGGAGGATGATGAAAATATACAATCTTCCACATACTTTTATCCTGCTGCAAGTCTTGTTCTAACCATTGATACTGAGGTCCAAGCGAATCCCACAAATGATACATTCCCATCTCTATACCATACGAATCAAGTGAAATAAAATGGGCATTTGCATAATTGTAGGAATAAAATTCCTTATGATTAGATGGAAGACCACCTAATTCAGCGTTTTGAGGGGTCTTAAATATTTTGTAATAAGGAATTTGATGGCTAAGAGTTAAGTTGTAATCGTTTGCATAATCATGATTTCCGGGTGAAGGATAAATACAGGTATTATTAAAAATAAAATCAGTTTTATAGGGGTTAAAAAAACCATTTTGATACTCACTATGTAATCCGTTATAATATGCATTATCACCTAAAAGCAATACACCATTGATATAATTATTTTTTTTATAATAGTTAATAGCGTTTTTAACGTTATACTGTTGATCGTAACCTGTACCACAATCTCCTAAAGCTAAAAATCTTATTTTTTGACCAGAGCCGAAAGGAGGTGCTGTATAAAAATAAAAAGTATCGGTGCTCATTTGTGTGTTGTTTTGATTGATTAAATAATAATACTTAGTATTTGGTGTTAAACCAGAAAGTAGGTTGCAATGATTAGTGTCGAGATTATTTAAATATGAAATAAATGATAAATTACTTTTGGAGATACCAAAAACAACTTTAGAGTTACTTAATAAACTAGTTTTCCAAGAAACAAAAGTAGAGGTTGGACCAGTTTGTTGAAGATAAGGGCCTATAATAACGGAGTTGATTTGCGAAGAACACAAAACAGGAAATATGCAAATAAAAAACAAAACAATATTCTTCATTAAGATAAAGATATTGAAAAAACACCTAAAAATTTATAAAAAAAAAGATATGATTCTTTATTTTTAAAATTACATAACTTAATAAAATAAGAAATCCATCAGTTTAACAACTGATGGATTTCTTATAACAAAAATCTTAAAGAACTTATGCGTTTGCGGCTTCTTCTTTTAAAACGGCGATAATTTTATCTTCAATTTCCTGCGCTAAATCAGGATTTTCAGCAAAAATAGATTTCACAGAATCTCTACCTTGTCCTAATTTAGTATCGTCATAACTAAACCATGAACCGCTTTTTTTAATAATCCCTTTATCAACACCAATGTCAATTATTTCTCCAACTTTACTAATTCCTTCTCCAAAAACAATATCAAATTCAGCCATGCGGAAAGGAGGAGCAAGTTTATTTTTAATAACTTTTACACGAGTTCTATTTCCCGTAACAACATCTCCATCTTTAATTTGGCTAATTCTTCTAATATCTAAACGAACAGATGCGTAAAATTTAAGAGCGTTTCCACCGGTAGTTGTTTCAGGATTACCAAACATGACCCCAATTTTTTCACGTAATTGATTGATGAAAATACAGCAACAGCCTGTTTTATTAATGGTGCCTGTTAATTTACGTAATGCCTGACTCATTAAGCGAGCTTGTAAGCCCATTCTGCTGTCACCCATTTCACCTTCAATTTCTGCTTTTGGTGTTAATGCCGCAACTGAATCTATAACTACTAAATCAACAGCACCAGAACGAATTAAATTATCAGCAATTTCTAAAGCTTGTTCTCCGTTATCTGGTTGAGATATTAATAAGCTTTTTGTATCTACACCTAATTTTTCAGCATAAAAACGATCAAATGCATGTTCTGCATCAATAATAGCTGCAATTCCACCAGCACGTTGAACACTTGCAATGGCATGAATAGCTAATGTTGTTTTTCCTGAAGATTCAGGACCATATATTTCAACCACTCTTCCTCTAGGCAATCCACCAATACCTAAAGCAATGTTTAAGCCTAATGAACCAGTTGAAATTGAGTCCATAGGTTCAACAACTGAATCGCCTAATTTCATAATCGTTCCTTTACCATAAGTTTTTTCTAACTTATCTAAAGTTAATTGTAGTGCTTTTAATTTTTCGCTACCTATTGCATTTCTATCTACAGTTTCAATAGTGTCATCCGTTTTTTTTGCCATGATATTTATGTTTATAGTTTTAAGTTACAATTTTCAAATTTAGAGTCGTTAGTAAGTTTGCAACATTCTCTAATTCTTTACAAATCTAACTCAAAATTCAAGCAACTGATTGCTATAATTTGTAGCATTAGTAAAATTAATAGTATTTACAAGGTATTCAGAAGTGAAAAATATTTAAAGAGAATCAGATTGTTTAATTTTTTTTAAATAAATTAGTTTAAAATCATGAAATAAATTAAAATTTACTATTATAAATCTACCTTTTTTTTTAAAATAAAAAAAGCCTTTCATCTCTGAAAGGCTTTGTCGGGGTGGCCAGATTCGAACTGACGGCCTCCACGTCCCAAACGTGGCGCGATACCGGGCTACGCTACACCCCGAATTTTCAAAAATAGATAATAAATATCGATTTGTAAAAATTAGAGTGCAAAGATATAATTTTTTTTCTTCAAAAAAAGAAAATCACTCGTTTTTTTACAAAAAAAATAGTTGCCAAAATATTGGCAACTATTTTAGTGTAATATAACTTACGTATTATTTTTCTACTGCAAATTTCTTTGTAACAGCTTTACTGTTATCAATTTTAACTTGATAGAAATATAAACCTGAACTTAATGAACTTAAGTTAACGTTAACTTTATTACTTCCAATATTTCCAGAAACAGAAGTAGCAAAAACTGATTGTCCAACTGAATTAAGAATTGTAATATCTAATTTAGCAGTTTCATTTAATTGCACATCAATTGTACCATTGGATGAAGCTGGATTAGGGTAAAAATTCATATTTTCGAATGTAGTATTTGCTTGTTGTTTAATTCCAGTTGGAGTGCATCCACCAATATATAATGTATTAAAATCTGCTGATGAAAATGTATTATCATCCATATAATAGTAACTTACAGGATTATCAGGAATTAATGTACCATCATCACTAGCAGTATATATTGTAGGGACTTGCCAAGTACCAGCTACAGGATTAGCAATTATTGGAGAAGATAAAAACCAAAAAGAATTATAATCAGCACCAGCTTTACCAGTTGACATATCCTTAGTTGCAGTCATCTTGTTTGTAGCTAAATCGTAACCCTTCATACGAATATTAGGTTGAGTATTAAAATGACTGCTAGTGATTAAAGTATCACTATCTACCCAACTATAAACTAATTTCATTCCATCAGTACTTCTTGAAATTTGTAAACGAGCATCATACGCTAATGCTCCGCTTGCGCCACCTAACCAATTAGTTTCAGCTGCAGTAGGACCTTCGGTGCTTAGCGAATCTACTACAAAAGCACACCATCCACCATTAGAAGTTGTACTAAAATCTGTAATATAATTCCAGAAATAGTTATAATTTGGGCTAATAGTGTAACCTAAGCTATCAATATTATCAGAATATGCTGATGTAAAAGTTGCTAAAAAATGCAAATTACCACTTGCATCAACTGTAGCAGAAGAACCTTCACCAACAGATACAAATGCTTTAGCTATAGGACCATTTGCAATGTAAAGTCTATCTGATATAGATGGGATTGTATTAAAGTCATATAAAGGAGCATAACGAAACCAAGAAGCGCCACTATTTGTAGTTTTATAAACATAAGGTTGAAAAGTATTCATTGAAGTACCAGCAACTGCATTAGCATCAACTCCTGTAAAAACAACGTAACCAATAGTTCCATCTTCACTCCAAGCTTGATTAGATTGAGTAGATCCATTTGCGTCACCAGCCCCATCTAATTTGAAGTTTGGTTTTAACGAATCTACTGTCCATGTAAATGAACCTGCATTAAATGTACCATAATTAAGTGCAACTCCTCTCCACCCATAAGCCGCATTAGATGAAACATCATTAATATTCGCAATTAATTCGCCTAATACATGTATTTTACCATCTGTAGTATTCTGCATATCTGTACGAGCAAAATCTTGTTTAATTTGGCCCGGAGTTAGAGCTAAATTTAAATTATCAGGAAAAATCGCAGATCCTGTTGAATTACTACCCGGAAAAGTTAATTGCTTAGATGCAAAAAAGTTTCCTTGCCAACTAGAACCTGGATGCCAAGGCCCTGAACCTACAATATAAGCATTAGCAGGATTAGTGTTACCAGCAGGATTAAAAATTGTACCTCCAGGATGACGCATTAATTTTGTAGAACTAGCAACTAAAATAGTAGAATCCCAACTTGCACCAGCATTTGAACTATAAGCATAAGCCATCGTTCCTGAGTTACCACCAGTTACACCTGTCCAACCTGCCTGCTTTCTGATTATCATACCGATAGTATTAATTGATGCATTATAAGTTAAAGCGCGACCTGCTGTATTTTGAACACCTATTGAGTTTACAGAACCACCAATACGCTTTGCAGCAGATGCTGTTTTGTTAACATTAGCAGTTGAAACTGACAAATATTGGCTATTAGTAACTTCAGATGTTGAATACGGTTTATGTGTCACCATTTTTTTTGCCTTAGGATTGATAGCAAATCTGCTATTGTTTTGGGCTGTAATCGCCATGGAAGCAAAAGCAGCAAAACCAAAAAGTAATTGTTTTTTCATGATTATTCTAGATTTAATTAAACTTAACATAAAGTGTTCATCGAATTTACAAACTAAAAATTACTTTTCAAAAAAAACTAAATTATTTTTATAAATATGGCTTTACATTTAATTTGTAATAAAAATTTATTAATAAAAAAGGCGCTATCTAAATTTAGATAGCGCCTTTAAAAAAAATTATTTAGTTATTTTTCTACTGCAAATTTTTTGGTAACTGCTTTACTGTTATCAGTTTTAACTTGATAGAAATATAACCCTGAACTTAATGAACTTAAGTTAACGTTAACTTTATTACTTCCAATGTTTCCAGAAACAGAAGTTGAGAAAACTGTTTGTCCTACTGAGTTAAGGATTGTAATATCTAATTTAGCTGTTTCATTTAATTGCACATCAATTGTACCATTAGATGTAGCTGGATTAGGATAGAAATTTAAATTAGCAACTGAATTAGTATTAGTTAATCCATTAATATTAGTAACACATAAGAAATCTGATACTGGAATCTTTGCATAGACCATATCATTTGAGTTGCCAAGATTTTCAGCGTCAGGATTAGTGCTACCAGCTGCAGCAGGAATACCATTACCAGGATAAAAATCTCTCATGTAAATAATATGAACATTTCCATCGATATTTTTAGCCATTGAACCAAAAATACCTTCGTATATCAATGATTGATCAACAATATCCATTGGCGCAGAAAAAACTTCAGCACCAGGAGTTAATACACAACTTTTAACAACGTACTGATGTCTTACTAATTTTTCAGCATTTTGTAAAGAACCTAAACTGTCAACAATTGAGGAATATGATAAAAATAAATCATTATTAGCATCAAATGCCATACTTGGATAGGATGTTAAAGAACAACCCCATCTTCCAAATGCTAAATCACCTTGAGTTGCAGGAGTTGGAAAATAAATAGTTCCTTGTTCTCCTAAATCTTCAATAGCTGCAACTAAATTTCCTCCTAAATCTTGAGGCATAGTTTCATTCCATAAATATAAACCATCTGTGTATGGGAAGTAACTGTAGCCAGAAGCAGAAGGAGCATCGTTTAATAAACGGTAAGCACCATAAGCCACATAAGCATTTCCATTTACATCTAAAGCTACGGCAAAATTGCCATCGCTAGTTTCAATTGTATCTGCAACAGCATCATTATCAATATCAGAAGTTGTAGTTGTAAAATCCCATAATGGTAAAGGAAATTTTAATACTGTAGAATAAGTCCAAGTAACACCTCCATCAGTTGATTTTGCTAAGCCAACATCCGCATCAGAATCACCAGCAACAATTGCCACTGTACTTCCTTTAGCAGCAATTGCATAAGCATCAGCACTAAAACCTAAATAGTTAGCAGATGTAAAACCTGTAGGCTGAGTTAGAGCGCTCCAAGTTAAACCGCCATCTAATGAGCGAGAAAAGAATAAGCAACCATCTAATCCATTAACTACACCTGAGTTAGTAATTGAAATGGAATAAATAGTATCTCCACCTGCAGGGTTTGAGGTAACCATTCTTGGCCACCAGTTACCACCAGCATTACTAGGAAATGAAGTTGTGCTATTTGTCCAAGAACCTGTTCCTTTATTTGGTCTAGTTGCAACGTGAAGTTTAGCAGCTCCACCATTATGAGAAATAACGACTTCTCCTTTTGTACGTGTATCAGCCACATTTCCCCAACCTACTCTAGCATTTTCGATTCTAGCAGTTGGTGCTGCACCCCATGTTGAACCATTAAAGTAATTATAACCTGTACCTCTATTTGCATAAGATCCAGAACCATCAGTTGGTTCAATTGTCCAGCAAGTAGCGATTGAGCCATCAGCATTTACAACAATTCTGTCTCCAACACTACCATTTGATTGTAAATCATAAAGCGTATTTCCAACAACAGTTTCTGAAACAGCAAAAGTACTAGCAGGTTGATTTTTTTTGGCATTGGAAATTTGAGAAGTAACCTTTGCTTGGAATGGAATTGCAACATTGCTATTTTTTTCATCAACTACTGCCGATTTTTTAACGGCTATATTAGCTAATTTTGAAGGGATTTTTGTTGCTCTATTTGCAACTTGAGCACAAAGCAATCCGGAAAGGAAAATACTTGTGGAAAATAGTAATTGTTTTTTCATGATTATTTATAGATTTAATTAAACTTAATTTAAACTGTACATCTAATTTACAAACTAATAAATTACTTTACAAAAAAAACTAAATTATTTTTTAAATACCGATTTACCTTTAACATCTAATAACAACATGAATAAAAAAGGCGCTACCTAAATTTAGATAGCGCCTTTAATTAAAAAGTAGTTGCTTATTTTTCTACTACAAATTTCTTAGTAACAGTTTTGCTGTTGCCAATTTTAACTTGATAAAAATATAAGCCTGAGCTTAACGTGTTTAAATCAACATTAATTTTATTACTTCCAGTATTTCCAGACACAGCTGTTGCGAAAACTGCTTGTCCAACTGAGTTAAGAACAGTAATATCTAATTTAGCTGTTTCATTTAATTGTACATCAATTGTAGCATTAGATGAAGCTGGATTAGGGTAAAAATTCATATTTTCAAATGTAGTATTTGCTTGTTGCTTAATGTTAGTTGGAGTGCATCCTCCAGCATACATTATAGTAAAATCAGCAGTTGTAAATGTATTATCATCCATATAATAATAACTCACTGCCGCTTCTCCGTTTAATGTACCATCATCGCTACTTGCAAAACTTGTTGGAATTAACCAAGTTCCTGGAGTTGGATTAGCAACAATTGGTGATGCGTAAAACCAATAAGAATTATAATCTGCACCAGTTTTACCAGCCGACATATCCTTAGTTGCAGTCATCATATTAGTAGCTAAATCATAGCCTTTCATACGAATATTAGGCTGAGTATTAAGATGATTACCTGTAATTAAAGTATCACTATCAGCCCAACTGTAAAATAATTTCATTCCATTTGAAGTTCTTGAAATTTGAATACGAGCGTCATAAGCAAGACCAGAGCCAGCAGAAGTCCAATTAGATTCAGCATCTGTTGGTCCATCCGTATTTAAAGAATCTAGTACAAAAGCGCACCATTCTCCATTTGCTGTTGTGTTAAAATCAGTAATATAATTCCAAACATCATTAAAATTAGCGCTATATGTATATCCTAAACTATCAATATTATCAGAAGATGAAGAGCCAAAAGTAGCTATAAAATGTAAGTTACCACTTGCATCAACAGTTGCTGAAGAACCTTCAGAAAGAGAAACCCAAGGTTTTGCAACTCCATTATTCGCAGCATATGTTCTAGCTCCTATCGAAGGGATTGAACTAAAATCATATAATGGGGCAAATCTTGACCATGAAACACCAGCGTTAGTAGTTTTAAAAACATAAGGTTGATATGAATTTGCAGAAGTACCTGCAACTGCATTGGCATCTACTCCACAAAAAATCACATATCCAATTTGTCCATCTTCACTCCAAGCTTGATTAGCACGACTATATCCATTAGCATCACCAACACCATCTAATTTAAAGTTTGGTTTCAATGAATCTACAGTCCATGTAAATGAACCTGCATTAAATGTTCCGTAGTTTAGCATAACACCTCTCCAACCATATGCTGCATTGGAAGAAACATCATTTACATTTGTTGCAATATCACCTAAAACATGAACAATTCCATTACTTGTTATTTGAAAATCATTGCGTGGAAAATCCTGTTTTCTTTGATTTGGAAGTAATGCTAAATTGTCTGAATATTCAATATTACCTGCTAAATTATTACCAGGAACTGTTAATTGTTTTGATCCAAAAAAACCACCTTGCCAAGTTGTTCCACCAATAAGTAATGGTCCAGAAACTACAGCATAAGCATTTGTGGGGTTTGTATTTCCTGCAGGATTATAAATTGCTCCTGTTGGATATCTATGAAGTTTTGATGGATGTGCTATCACAATAGTAGAATCCCAAACAGAACTTGGATTTGTACTATAGGCATAAGCTATAGTTCCAGAGTTACCACCACTTACGCCTGACCAACCAGCTTGTTTTCTGAATGCCATTCCAGTAGCATTAATTGCAGGATTATAAGTTAAAGCCCTTGTTTCAGTAGATAATAATCCGAAAATATTTGAAGAGCCGCCAATACGTTTATAGGGCGGAGCAGCTGTTTTTTGGGCATTATTTACAACCGATGAATATTGAGTATTCGCTGGTTCGTTTAAAACAGGTTTAAAAGTTACCATTTTTTTTACCTTAGGATTGGTAATGATTTTCTGTGAATTTTGAGCTGAAACTGCTAATGCAGCAAAAGCAGCAAACCCAAATAGTAATTGTTTTTTCATGATTATTGTAGATTTAAAATTAAACAAGATTAATACAAATTTAATGATTTAATAATTGAAAATACTAAAGTTAATTAAAAAAAACACTACAAATAATCTACAATTTTCTCTAACTGCATACCTCTAGAACCCTTTATTAACAGTGTAGAATGATTAATTTGGTTTTTTAAAACATAATCCTTTACATCATCTATGTTCATGAAAAAATTGTAATTAGGAAATAAATCTTTAAAATCAAGAAAATGGCTTCCTACTAAAATTATACTATTTATGTTTCCTTTTAATAACTGAGTCAAAATTTTTTCGTGCTCTTTGTAACTATAATCTCCCAATTCGAGCATATCACCTAATACAACCATTTTATTTTCAAATGTTTGATTTTCAAAATTACTAATTGCTAAACTCATACTGCTTGGATTTGCATTGTAAGCATCAAGTATAATAGTGTTTGTTTTTATTTTTTTTATTTGAGAACGGTTCATTTCCGGCACATACGATTCCAAAGCATCATTTATATCATTTTTAGGTACATTAAAATAATTACCAATACAAGCTGCACATAAAAGATTTATAAAGTTATAATGACCAAACATATTAGTTTTAACTAATGGCTGATTGGTTGTGTCGATATTTTTAGTATTCCATTTAAATTCAACAAATTCAGAATTTGAAAATTGTTTACCATGAACATCAAATACCATTTTTTCGCCATAAAATATTTTCTCTAGATTGTTACTTAGTTCAATTAAAACATCATCATCACCATTAACGAAAATCTTTCCATTTCTAGTTTTAATATGTTTGTACAATTCACTTTTTCCAATTTTCACTCCTTCAATTCCACCAAATCCCTCTAAATGAGCCTTACCAATATTTGTTATTAATCCATAATCCGGATTTGACAATTCGCATAATAGAGCTATTTCACCTTTGTGATTTGCTCCCATTTCAACAATGGCAATTTCGTGTTGATGTGTTAACGATAGTAATGTAAGTGGTACACCGATATGATTATTTAAATTTCCTTTTGTAGCAAAAGCATTGTATTTTTTTGAAAGAACCGCGTATATCAGCTCTTTATTTGTTGTTTTACCGTTACTTCCAGTGATTCCAATGATCGGAAATTTTAATTGTTCACGATGATATTTAGCTAATTGTTGTAAGGATTCTAAAACATTTTTTACTAAAAAAATAGTTATATTATTATTTCTTTTTTCATCATCAACTATAGCATATGAACAACCAGCATTTATGGCCTTTTCAGCAAAATCATTTGCGTCAAAATTATCACCCTTTAATGCAAAAAAGATAGATCCATTTTCTAATTTCCTTGTGTCAGTTGCTATTTTTTGATTACAATCAATAAACAATTTGTATAATTCTTCTGTGCTGATATATTTACTCATAAGTAGATTTTATTTTTATCGTCATATAACGTATGCATGTTATCTTCATTAGTGTTTTAAGTTGTAAAACAAGAATACTTCATAAATTGTTTTTTAAAATGCAGAACTCTATGAAGTAAAATTAAAAAGCCCTCTCGATTACTCGAGAGGGCTTAGTATATAGTTTTCAACAAATTTATTTTCCTAAACCTACAGGGCTACCAACTCGAACCATTGCACATCTAAAACCAAGGTAAGAAGTTGCTTGCCTTTGATCTAAATAACGACGAGTACCAGGATTTAACCAATATGCTCTATCTCTCCAACTACCGCCTTTATAAACACGGGCTTTATCATTAATTAAAGATGTTTTAGCATATTCATACATTAACTTATCCGACTTATCACTATAAGCATCTTCACCTTCACCAAAATACAAACTCGAATTAACATCCCCATCCATATAACTAATATAATCAGATGTTTTATAGTTTCTACGTTCATCTAAGTTATCTGAAGAAATAGCAGAAGTTACCTCCCTCCATTTTACACGACCAGGTATATCAGATTTACCTTCAGCAGTTACGTTTTTATTCCCATTCATAAATTCAATATCATTTGGTGCCCCATTCA
>JBILOV010000286.1:0-2868 GCA_044374335.1 Bacteroidia bacterium
ATTACTCATATAACCGGTTAGCTTTAGTTCTATCATATTTGCATCAATAAAATCAACACCTGTTTCACCATTAATCCACCTTAGTAATCTATCAATATTATGTTGATGCATATTATCACTTTTAGCTTTTAGACCAGTTTGTTGAAAAAACAAGTTCGAGTATTTCTTCATCATAAACCTAAAATAATCTCGCCACAATAATTCAAACTCTAACCAATAGGTTGATTCGTTAGCCAAAAATTGAGCTTCATATTTTTTTAATTCATAGTAAATTTCTCTTGGCGATAAACAACCTAATCCTAACCAAGCAGAAAATTTTGTCGAATAATTTTCGCCTATCATTCCATTTCTGGTTTCTTTATAAGTTGATATTGCCTGTGTCTCAAATAAATATGTATTCAATCTTTTATATCCTTCTGTTTCTCCTCCTTTAAAATCAATTGCTGCACGACAATCTTTAATAACTTCATTCAACCCCAGTTCTTCAATACTTGGCAAACAAAGCTCCTCAATAAATGGCGATTTGATGTTACTAGGTTTTAAAAATACTTCTCTAATAGTTGATTCTTTTTCGATTCGTTTTCTGAAATTAGTAAACACATCTGGTATATCCTTTAATGCAAAAGGCAAATCTTGCGCATGATATAATGTACTTGTGCTATAAGTTTCAAGTTGGCAATGTGCTTTCCACAATTCTTTTTCTACGAGCAATTGAGTTTGTTTTTCTTCATAGGCCACTTCCTTTTTACAGAATACTTTTTGAGCCTTATATTTTTGAGCTAATTTAAATAATTCGCACTCTGGTTTTCCTCTTACAATTATTAAACCTGAACCAAGGTTTCTTAAGTTTTTATCTAAATCAGCTAATGATTCTAATAAAAATTTAGCTCTAAAATTGCCGGTTTTATGAAATCCAAATTCAGTTGTTTTAAAATGGGCTTCATCAAAACAATATACTGGTATAATCTCATCACTTTGTTCAATGGCTCGCACTAGGGTTTCGTTATCATGCAAACGTAAATCTGTTTTAAACCATACGATAGAAGTTCTCATATTACAATTTATAATTCATTAATATGTTTCAAATAATAATCTGCTTGTTCTAATAATTCAGCTTTTGCTGTTGGTTGCATTTTTCGCCATACATTATACATCATACCAATACGAGGATTTTTAGATAATTTTGATTCGTGTTTGTCGTAAAAATTCCAATACAAACTATTAAACGGACAAGCTTTATCTCCAGTTTTTTTTGCTTTATCATAATAGCAACCTGTGCAATATGAACTCATTTTATTTATATATGTAGCTGAGCTTACATAGGGCTTGGAGCCTACAATACCGCCATCCGCAAACTGACTCATACCTCTTGTGTTTGTTATTTCAACCCATTCAAAGGCATCTATATAAATTCCTAAATACCATGCATCTACCTCATTGGGATTTACACCTGCCAATAAGGCAAAATTACCAGTAATCATTAAACGCTGAATGTGATGCGCGTATGCAAATTGCAAGGATTGATTAATGGCATTTTTCAAACAGTTCATTTTAGTGTTTCCTGTCCAAAACCATTGAGGTAATTTTTCAGAATGTTCAAAATAATTAAGCGCAGCGTATTCAGGCATTTTAAGCCAATAAATTCCTCTCATGTATTCTCGCCAGCCTATTATTTGCCTTACAAATCCTTCCAATTGATTGTACTCAATGTCGTTAGGCCTTTTTTTATATTCGCTTATAGCCTTATTTACAACTTCTTGTGGCGATATTAATTTAATGTTCATTGAAAATGACAAACGAGAATGATATAACGACCACTCGTTAGGCGCCATTGCATCCTGAAAAGTACCAAACAAGGGAAGACACTCTTTTACAAAAAAATCTAGTAATTGTAATGACTGACTTCTATTTATAGGCCACAAAAAGTTTTTGGAATCTACTACGCCTATAGTTTTTATTGGTGTTTTTTTAATTTCTGTTTCAATGTCACTAACATCATTAGTGAAAATTAATGGAGGCGTTGGTTTATGATTTTTTGGTAATTTTTGTCTGTTATCTTCATCAAAATTCCATTTTCCATGTAAAGGTTTATCGCCATCTGAAATAAGTACCTGATGTTTTTTGCGCATATATCGATAAAACGATTCCATTAAGAATATTTTTTTACCTTCAAATAAATTACCTAACTCTGCGCGTGAACTATAAAAATGTTCAGTATCAATGACGTTATTTGTGATGGTAAGTGTTTTACAATATTCTTTTAAAGATTGATCAACTCTGTATTCATCTGGGAATTGATATTCAAAACAGGAGAAACTGTTTTCTAATATCAAAGCGTCTAAATTTTTATCAAAACTTTGTAAATTATTTTTATCGTTTAATTTTAGGTAAATAACTTTATGATGTAATTGTAATAATTCTTTTGCGAAATTTTGCATTGCCGCAAAAATACCTATCACTTTTTGTATATGATGTTGCGCATAATCTGTTTCGGTTCGTATTTCCATCATCACATAGGTAACTTTTTCATCAATTGTTTTAAACCATGAATGATTGATATTGAGTTGATCTCCTAAAATTAACCGAAGTGTTTTTTGTTTATTTTCTTTCATCATCATTTATTGTTCCTACATCTATCACTGCAATATTTAACTTCTGCCCAATTTTTTTCCCATTTTTTTCGCCATGTAAAAGGCTTATTACAAGTAATACAAATTTTGGACGGCAAGTTTTGTTTCTTTACACCTTTCATGTAAATAGAACAAGTTACAGATTTAAAAGTTTAACCTCTTTTTTAACATGAACATTATTGTTTAAAATACAAGCTTAATTGTATTTTAAAAGTAGTTTGAAAGAGAAAAATACTAG
>JBILOV010000053.1:0-11063 GCA_044374335.1 Bacteroidia bacterium
AATTCGATAAAAGGATCCCAATAATATTTCTTTAAATTAATTACGGTATCATTTTCTACTTCAATATTTTCTTTAAGAAGTAACTCCTGCATTGCATAAGGTGAACTAAAATGATGTTTACCGGTTAATTGCCCATTTCTGTTTAATACTCTGTGTGCAGGAATGTATTCTTTTTGGAAATGAGCTGCATTCATAGCATAACCAACAACTCTTGCTGATGATTTAGCTCCCAAATAATTTGCAATAGCTCCATAACTTGTTACTCTGCCTTTAGGAATTAATCTTACCACTTGAAATACCTGGTCAAAAAAATCAGAATTAGTTTTTACCATTTTATAAGACCATTAAATTACAACCCCTAATATCGCTATCGTCAAACCTTCCAAGTATCTCAAAATAAGAATCTTGATTAATTCGTCCTAAATCTTTTGTTTCTATAAATGAACAAGAATTAATGTTTGCTAAATCAATTATATTTACACCTCCACTCTTTTGTTTTTTAACATATGAAAAAGGATCATTCACATCTCTAATCATAACTTTCATCCAGGGAGGACATTCAAATATTCCATTATCTTTTGAATATGCTTGAGATAATAATTCAGTCATACCATATTCACTATGAATTAATGATACTTTTAATTTAGATTTTAAAGTTAAATGCAATTCCTCTTTTAATAATTCCTTACGTCTTCCTTTCATTCCTCCTGTTTCCATTACAATAAAGTTATCCGTTAGTTCCAAGTTTAAATCTGCTAAATCTAGCAAAGCATAAGTTACACCTAGTAATAGTGTTTTTTGCCCCGATTGCTTTAAGGTTTCAATAGTGCTTACTAAATCTGTTAAATTATTTAAATAAAATCCACTTAATTTGTGATGAGAGTCTGCAATTAATTTATTAAACATATACACTAACGACGACCCTGTTCGTTCCAAATAATTTGGCAATAAGGCTAAAATGCAATAATCAGAAGGTTTTCCATAAAAATTTTCAAAACCTTTTGCAAAAGAATATTCATATATCCTTGGATCGTTAACGTAATGTTTAGATGTAATTTGTCCGGTTGTTCCGCTACTCGAAAAACAAACAGCGTTTTCACTTAACTCATTACAAATAACCTGTTGGGTTTTAAAAAACTCTATCGGTAAAAACGGAATTTGCGAATAGTGATTGATATCATTTGGTTTCAATTTTAAAGCCAACACATAGTGGTGATATGCTACATTGCATTGATATTGATAATGAAATACTTTTAATGCTAATGTATTAAAATCAGCTTCCGACTTTAATGCAAAAATTTGGTTGATTATTTCTTTTGGTAACGACAATTAAATTTAATTTATTTTTCGTAAATTTATACTGAATTTTTTATGAAGATTACTTTTATTAAATATTTTTTATTGTTTATCGTTGTTTTCATGAGCGTTTTTTCTTGTGTCAAAAAAACAACCTATCCAACTACCCCAGTAATTGAGTTTAAAGCATTTTATCCTTATGTTGGAGATTCTGCCGATTTGCAATTAAAATTTACTGATGGTGATGGCGATATTGCCGTTTCATCAGATAACACCATTAAAAATTTCTGGTATACTTATTATTACAAAGATACTATTACACAACTATATCGAGCATACTCTATTTATAATGATTCAACCGGAATTTATGACACTTTAAGAACTGGCTATCCTATTACATTGCCCGATGATTCATATAAAGGTAAGCCAATTAGTGGCGAAATAAGTGTTCGTTTGCAACGATTTCGACATAGCAAAAAAATAAAAAATGTAAAATATGTTTTTTATTTATTTGACCAAGCTGGAAACAAAAGTAACGTGGTTACATCTCCAGAGTTTAATGTTCAATAATTAAATATTAAATCCGATTTTACTATTTTAAAACACAAAACACTACCTATTTTAGTATTGTATTAAAATAGTATTACATTGCCCCAATCTTATCATAAAGCTCTACACTACTAGTAGAAAACTATATAGAAATTTAATTAGATAAATAAGGTTTTAATTGTAACATTCGCATATTTAAATTAAAATATTTTTAAATAACCTATTCATGTATTTGTATTATAAACAAAAAAACTACTCATAATTATGAGTAGTTTTTTTAAACCAAAAATAATTTTTGATTATTTTACTAATAAATCAAGCGTTGGAGCAACTTTAGTTCCTGGTAATTTTACTGGAGATCCCAATTGAGCTGCAAAACTTCCTTGAACTTCACCAGTTTTGTATGTAGTAAATCCAATACGGTATAACCCAACTGTTAATGATTTTAAAGGATTACTAACATCACTAGTAATACGCATTAATGAATTGTATTTACTTCCAGATGGCTGAGCTGGCATTTCTCCAGAGTCATCATTTTGGTCAATTGAATTCCACTTTGCTGTTTTCCCTTTAGTTGCAATATCAGCAAGAGCAGTAACTCCTTCAGCTTTTTCGAAAGAAATCCATGTGTCAAAGTAGTTTTTAGTATCTGCTTTGTTTGCGTCATAATCTGCAGCTAGAAAATCTGTTTTTTCAGGAGTCATTTTCGCAGGTACCGGAGAAACCATACGGATACCAATTTCTGGTGCTACCAAAGGAATCCATACATACAAATAATAGTATTTTTTTCCACCTTTTTCTTCATCAGGCTTAGAACCTGGTTTTACATAACCGTAATAAGTGATTACATCTGTGTAAGGAACTCTTAATTCTTTACCCATTACTGTTTTTTTACCTAAATCAGCTTTGAACTTATCCAGTTCTTGGGCATTAACACTGTTAGAACAAATTACTGACAGAGCAGCAACTGATAAAACGCTTAATTTTTTTTTCATAAAATGTTTTTTAAATTTTTTCGCCTACTCTTTTATAGCTTTTCGGCTGTCGCTCAAAATATCAAATATACTTTTTTATCATTGTTGCTCAATAAAAGTATAGAATTTACGTATAAAATTAATTAGATTTTTAAGATAGATGAAATTAGTTTTTTAGTTTTTTTCAAAAACTATTAGCGGTTCGTTAATATAAATCCCATAAAAAAACCGATAATTTTCAATTTATAGTTGAAAATTATCGGTTTTATTTTAGAGACTTAAAAAAATTATTTAACTAATTTTCAATTAATTAAATTTTTAAATTTTACGCTTTAACGGAAGCTCTAATAATGTTTAAAGCGCCTCCAGCCTTAAACCACTCAATTTGTTGAGCGTTATAACTATGGTTTACTTTAAATTCTTCTTTGCTGCCATCAGCATGAGTTAAAGCAATGGTTAACTGAACTCCTGGTGCAAATCTAGTTAAGCCTAAAACATCGATTGTATCATCTTCTTTAATTTTATCGTAATCTGCAGTGTTGGCAAATGTAATGCCCAACATCCCCTGTTTCTTTAAGTTTGTTTCGTGAATACGAGCAAAAGATTTTACTAATACCACTTTTACACCTAAATGACGAGGCTCCATCGCAGCGTGCTCACGAGATGAACCTTCTCCATAGTTCTCATCACCTACTACAATTGACCCAATGTTTTGAGCTTTGTATTGACGTTGAACTACAGGAACACCTTCGTATGCACCATTAATTTGATTTTTTACATTATCCGTTTTATCGTTGAATGCATTAACTGCACCAATTAACATGTTGTTTGAAATGTTATCTAAATGTCCTCTGAATTTTAACCATGGGCCAGCCATAGAGATATGATCTGTTGTACACTTACCTTTTGCCTTAATTAATAATTTTAAACCTTTAAAATCAACACCATTCCATGCAGCAAATGGATCTAATAATTGTAAACGTTTAGAAGTTGGCTCTACTAAAACTTGAACTTTACTTCCATCAGCTGCTGGCGCTTGGTATCCTGCATCTTCAACAGCAAAACCATTTGGAGGTAATTCGTAACCAGTTGGCTCGTCTAATTTAACTTGCTCACCTTTTTCGTTAGTTAAAGTATCTGTTAATGGATTAAAACTTAAATCACCTGCAATGGCCATTGCTGCTACAACTTCAGGAGAAGCTACAAATGCAAACGTATTTGGATTACCATCTGCACGCTTCGCAAAGTTACGGTTGAAAGAATGGATGATTGTATTTTTCTCTTGTTTCTCAGCACCTACTCTATCCCACATACCAATACATGGCCCACAAGCGTTGGTAAACACAGTTGCTCCTACTTCATCAAATGTTTTTAAGAAACCGTCACGCTCAATCGTGTAACGAATTTGCTCAGAACCTGGATTAATTAAAAATTCAGCTTTTGACTTTAAACCTTTAGCAGAAACTTGTTTCGCTAAAGATACAGCACGAGAAATATCTTCGTAAGAAGAGTTTGTACAAGAGCCAATTAGACCTGCCTCAATTTTTAAAGGCCAGCCATTAGCAATAGCTGCATCTTTTAATTTAGAAATAGGCGTTGCTAAATCTGGAGTAAAAGGACCATTTACGTATGGTTCTAATTCTGATAAATTAATTTCAATGACTTCGTCAAAATAGTTAGAAGGATTAGCATAAACTTCAGCATCACCTGTTAAATGTTCTTTAATTCCATCTGCTAAAGCAGCTACATCAGCACGGCCAGTTGCTGTTAAGTAACGGCTCATACTTTCATCATAACCAAACGTAGAAGTAGTTGCTCCAATTTCTGCACCCATATTACAAATTGTTCCTTTACCAGTACAAGATAAACTAACAGCACCTTCACCAAAATATTCAACTACTTTATCAGTACCACCTTTTACAGTTAAAATGCCAGCCACTTTTAAGATAACATCTTTGGCACTTGCCCATCCGTTTAACTTACCAGTTAATTTAATACCAATTAATTTTGGCATTTTTAATTCCCATGGTAAACCAGCCATCACGTCGCAAGCATCTGCTCCACCAACACCAATAGCAATCATCCCTAATCCGCCAGCATTTACTGTGTGCGAATCTGTACCAATCATCATACCACCTGGAAATGCATAATTTTCTAATACAATTTGATGAATAATACCTGCGCCTGGTTTCCAAAAGCCAATTCCGTATTTATTAGAAACCGAAGCTAAGAAATTAAATACTTCTTCGCTTTCGTGTTTTGCCCTATCTAAATCTGAAGCGGCACCAACTTTTGCTTGAATTAAATGATCGCAATGAACAGAAGAAGGAACAGCTACCGTTGGACGACCAGCTTGCATAAATTGTAATAACGCCATTTGCGCTGTTGCATCTTGCATTGCAACTCTATCAGGATTAAAATCTACATAAGAACTACCACGAGGATAATCTGTTAAATCAGTAGAAGCATCTAAATGCGAGTACAGGATTTTTTCAGCTAAAGTTAGGGGGCGACCTAAGGCTTTACGCGCTGCTTCAATACGAGCAGGCATGTTAGCGTAAACCTTCTTAATCATTTCAATATCAAATGCCATAGGATTGGGTGTTGATTGGTTATTTATAAAATTTTGAATTAATAATCTATTAAATTAAAATTATTTTTTTGAAAAAAAATCCTAATTGAGGCACGAATTTAAGAAATTAATGTGATTTATATTATATGATTTTAAGAAAAATATGATAATTTAAAACCAATCCCATCCTAAGCGTTTTATATGCTTTAATTTTAAATTATAAACAGTACTATCTTTTTTTTTTCAATGTTAAAAGTTAGGTCTTAAACAATTAACTATTTTCTCCAATCAATGATTGTAATTCCAATATGAAACTCAATGATAACTTGTGATACTTAAATTTCTTTGTTTTTGATAATTACGACAAAACTACCAAGGAGTAAAAAAAAAATTACATTCGTAAATTTAATTTGTTTTGTAAACAATTTCAATCAAAAATATTTATAATGTTGATGAAATTTTTGACAAATATTTTAAAAAAAACTGTACTTTTGTCTTGATGCTTCAATCTTTTAGATTTTATTTAAGTTGGATACTCGCTGCAGTATTTATGTACGTTGCTTTTTACTTTTGGCATGGTGTTTTTTTAAATGATTTAAACCGCATTTCGTTTTCAAAAGTTATATTTTTAGGACTTGCTGCTTTAGTATATTTAGTTATTTCTTTTGTAGTTTATAAAACATACGAATCTAAATTTTTAGTTAAAAATGTTTCTCAACCTCTTTTACGAGGGGTTGCTAGTGGTTTTTTTATTGGCTTTATCTTATTTTCTATAGTTACCGTTCTAGGCATTTCTTTTACTAAAAATGTTAATTTTACTTACATTATTGCCGATTGTTTTTGGCAAATTGCTGAACAAATTATTGGAGGTTTAATTATAGGATTTGGGAAAATATTTATTTTTGAACCAGCCCCCGAATTAATTCACAAAAATTAATAGTTGTATTTCTTACCCCATTTTTGTTTCAAAAATTCTTTTAAATCTTTTTCTCTCGAAAACTCTGACGGATTATAAAAAGTTGTTCCACTAATTTCATTCGGTAAAAATTCCTGATTAACAAAATTATTTTCAAAATCGTGAGCATATTTATATTCATCACCATAGCCCAACTCTTTCATCAATTTAGTTGGAGCATTTCTTAAATGTAAAGGAACAGGTAAATCTCCTGATTTTTTTACTTCTTGCTGTGCTGAATTAATAGCTACATAGCTACTGTTACTTTTAGAGGAACAAGCTAAATAAGTTGTAGTTTGAGCTAAAATTATTCTACTTTCCGGAAATCCAATCACATTTACTGCCTGAAAACAATTATTGGCAATTACTAAAGCTGTTGGGTTTGCATTACCAATATCTTCTGATGCTAAAATCAATAATCTTCGAGCAATAAAACTTGGATCTTCTCCACCATCAATCATTCTAGCCAACCAATATACTGCGCCATTTGGGTCAGAACCCCTAATTGATTTTATATAAGCCGAAATAATATCGTAATGTTGTTCGCCCGACTTATCATACAATGCTAAATTTTGGTGAATATATTGCTTCACTATATCATCTGTAATTACAATATCTGTTTCGTTAATACAATTCACAACAATCTCTAGTGCATTTAGTAATTTTCTGCCATCACCTCCCGAAATTCTTAATAAAGCCTCAGTTTGGTTTAAAATAATATTTTTTCTTTTTAAAAGATCATCATTGGCAATAGCATTATTCAACAACTGAATTAAATTATCTTTGGTAAGATGTTTTAAAACAACTACTTGACATCTTGATAAAAGTGCTGGTATAACTTCAAACGAAGGGTTTTCGGTAGTAGCGCCAATCAAAGTAACAATACCTTTTTCAACCGCATTTAAAAGAGAATCTTGTTGCGATTTACTAAACCTATGAATCTCATCAATAAATAAAACTGGTTTTTCTTGTTTAAAAAAACCTCCGTCTTGTGAGGCTTTTTCAATCACTTCTCTCACATCTTTTACACCCGAATTAATGGCACTTAATGAATAAAAAGGGCGTTTTAATGTCTGAGATATTATTTGTGCCAAAGTTGTTTTTCCAACACCCGGAGGACCCCATAAAATAATAGATGGCAAAAGATTTTGTTCTATAGCTTTTCTCAAAGCTGAATTTTTTCCAATAATATGTTCCTGACCTATATAATCGTCTAAATTGTTTGGTCTTACTCTTTCAGCTAAAGGTTGCATAAAATTGTTATAATAAATTAAATAAAACAGGTTGGTTTATAATAAAATTTAAAATTATAAGCCATCACTAAAGTATAAAAGTAATTTTATTACATTTACAACAATAAAAAATTAATAACAATGAAATTAAAACACATCATCATCTCAGCCTCTGTTTTAACAGTTGGATTTTTAAGTATTAATGCCATTAAAAAAGGTGAGCCAAAAGATAATTTAGACAAACGTAAGTTTACAGTTACTATGACTGAAATTAAAGAAGGTGCTCCTCCAAAAAAAGGAATTGAAGATGAATTTGAATTTAAAGCGGGTAAAGGATTGTTCAGTAATTTTTTATTTGAGAAATTAGAGTACAAATGGATTAAATATGAGATAACAAAAGATTCAACTTATACAGATGAAGAAGAAAATGAAAGTCGATACTCTGAAGTTACGGTATCAACAACTGATGCCAATGACCAAACAATGATAATGAAATGTGTTGTTGATAATTATGATATTAGTGGCGAAATCAAAATAACCAAAAAGGACAAATTAAAAAAGAAATACGAGTTTAGTGGCAAAGAAAAAGCAACTAAAAAGAAGTAGTATTTGAAATAAATTATAAAAATAGCTGTAATAACCTTACAGCTATTTTTTTGCTAATAAGTCTAAATAGAGGTTTATTTATTCTAAAAATAACGTGGAAATTGTTTTGTAATTCCAACCAAAAAATTATATTTGTAAGATAAGGAATTACTATGCAAAAGGAAGTATTATCATCCGCTGAAGGATTAAATTTTGAAGATTTCAAAAAAATTGTCTTAAACGACTATCGTATTATTAATGAAAGTCGCCAAACAAGTTTGTTGGGCCGTAAGGAAGTTTTAACAGGAAAGGCCAAATTTGGCATTTTTGGTGATGGAAAAGAATTAGCTCAAATTGCGATGGCTAAAGTTTTTCAAAATGGAGATTTTAGAAGTGGATATTATAGAGATCAAACTTTTATGATGTCTATTAATCAATTAACCTTGCAACAATATTTTGCTGGTTTATATGGTCATACGGATTTAGAAAAAGAACCTATGAGTGGGGGGCGACAAATGGGCGGACATTTTGGTACGCATAGTTTAAATCCTGATGGTTCATTTAAAGATTTAGTAAATCAAAAAAACTCATCGGCTGATATTTCTCCAACAGCAGGTCAAATGCCTCGTTTGTTAGGTTTAGCTTATGCATCGCATTTTTATAAAGTGAATGAAAATTTACATTTAGGTAAATTCTTAAATTTCAGTAATAAAGGTAATGAAATTGCATTTGGAACTATTGGAGATGCCTCTACTTCTGAAGGATTATTTTGGGAATCAATTAACGCTGCTGGAGTATTGCAAGTACCAATGCTAATAAGCGTTTGGGATGATGGCCACGGAATATCTGTTCCAAAAAAATACCAAACAACAAAAGAAAGTATTTCTGAAATTTTAAAAGGATTTCAAAGAGAAAATGGCAGCAATGGATTTGAGATATTTAAAACAAAAGGTTGGGATTACGCTCATTTGTGCGAAACTTATGAAAAAGCAGCAAAAGTTTGTCGCGAACAACATGTGCCAGTTTTAGTACATGTAGAAGAAGTTACTCAACCGCAAGGTCATAGTACATCTGGCTCGCACGAACGTTATAAATCAAAAGAACGTTTACAATTTGAAATAGAGTTTGATTGTATTAAAAAAATGCGTGAATTTATAATTCAAAATGCATTGGCAGATGATGAAACCTTAAATACCATTGAAGAAGATGCTAAAATTGCGGTTAGAGAAGCAAAAAATGCCGCATGGAGTGATTATTTATCTCCAATTAAATTAGAAGTTTCAGAGGTTTCAAACTTATTTGATGAATTATCAAGTGGTATTAATGGAAGTCAAATTACAACTATAAAAACAGAACTCAATTCTAATAAGGAACCTTTTAGAAGAGATTTGCATTACGCCGTAAAAAAAGTATTACGCTTAACCAAAAGTGAAAACTCCAATTCGCGATCAAAATTAATAAACTGGCTGCGTTTGGCTAATATCCAAAACACAGATAGATACAGTTCTCATTTAATGTCGCAATCATTGCAACAGGTATCTTCTATTAATCTAGTAGCTGCAATTTATAACGAGGAAAAATTAGTTGACGGAAGAGAATTATTAAGAGAAAACTTCGATTATATTTTAAATAAATATCCCGAAACACTGATTTTTGGTGAAGATTCAGGTAAAATTGGTGGTGTAAATCAAGGCTTAGAAGGATTACAGGCAAAATACGGTGAACACCGCGTATTTGATACCGGTATTCGTGAAGCTACTATTATGGGACAAGCCATAGGTTTATCAATGCGTGGTTTAAGACCAATAGCAGAAATACAATACCTCGATTATTTATTGTATGCGCTGCAAATCATGAGCGATGATTTAGCTACAGTTCAATGGCGAACTAAAGGTATGCAAAAAGCACCAGTTATTATTCGTACTCGTGGACATCGATTAGAAGGTGTTTGGCATAGTGGTTCTCCAATGGGCATGATTATTAATGCGTGCAGAGGTATCAATGTTTGTGTACCAAGAAATATGACACAGGCTGCAGGTTTTTATAATTTATTATTAGAAGCTGATGAGCCAACCTTGCTTATTGAACCATTAAATGGATATCGTTTAAAAGAAAAATTACCCTCTAACATTGGAGAATATAAAATTGCTTTGGGGATTCCAGAAACTTTAATAGAAGGAACAGATGTTACATTAGTAACTTATGGTTCATCTATTCGTATAGCACAAGATGCCATTAAACAATTGGAAGAGCATGGTATTTCTGTTGAATTAATTGATGTTCAAACATTATTACCTTTTGATATTCATCATAAAATTGTTGAATCTATAAAGAAAACTAATAGAGTTGTGTTTTTTGATGAAGACGTGCCGGGTGGAGCAAGTGCTTTTATGCTACAAAAAGTATTAGAGGAACATGGTGGATATAACTATTTAGATTCTAAACCTATTACTATTGCCTCTAAAGAACACAGACCAGCCTATGGTTCAGATGGAGATTATTTTTCAAAACCAAGTGCTGATGATGTTTTTGATGTTATTTACAATTTAATGTTAGAAGTTGATCCAACTAAATACGAGAATATTTATTAAACAAATTAAAATTATAATCATACTACATTTTTTAATTAAAAATTATTAAGAAACTATAAAACATGAAAGTATCAACTTATATTTATTTTATTTTACTTCTTACATCAATAAATAATTTATTTGCTCAGGAACCAAAAAAGGACGAGAAAAAAATTCAAGAAGTTATTCCAATTATGGCAGACGCTATTTCAATGCCACCAAACGAAGATGGTTCAATACCAGTTGATACAAATCCACAAAAAGGAATGAATGCTACTGAAATTTTAAAAAGAGCTATTAACTTTGTTAAAACCGAATCGAAAAAATATA
>JBILOV010000287.1:0-2852 GCA_044374335.1 Bacteroidia bacterium
TGGCTCAATTAATTCTAATTTTTCATCTTTATATGTTGATGCAGAAATACAATTAGTTTTAGCTAAAAAAGATCCACTAGGTAATTGTACAAATGGTATAATTCGCCATTTAGATGCAAATACAAACTGGAGCCAAACAAATACTGCAGCTTATGCTTACTCTGGTAATGGCACAAATAGGTGGCCAACAAATAAATATTTAAATATTTATATTGTTAAGTGTATTGAAAGTGCAACATCACCTTGTCCACCAACTGGTGGCATTATTGTTGGCTACACTTACCTACCTGGTACGTGGGGCACAAATGCTTCTCAGGATGCTATTGTATATAGATATGATTTTTTAAATGGATTAGATGCTCGTTCATTAAGTCATGAAATGGGGCATTGGTTTAATTTAACTCACACCTTTGGTAATACAAATAACCCAGGCACTGTTTGTGGTGATGATGGTGTTACAGATACTCCAGTAACTAAAGGCTATTTCAGTACTTGTCCAGGTGGTAATGCTGGACCTTTTACTGGATGTACTGCGGCTGAAAATATGGAAAATTTTATGGATTATTCTTCTTGTCCTCGAATGTTTTCTCAAGGACAAGTTACTAAAATGAGAAGTGCCCTAACTAGTAATACAAGTGGTAGAAATAATTTATGGTCTGCTTCAAACTTAATTGCTACCGGTTTAAATGGTAGTTATACTTGTGCTCCTGTAGCCAATTTTTCAGCCAACAAATTAGCAGTTTGTGCAGGAAACTCTTTTACATATACAAGTTCAAGTCAACTAGGACCTTCAGCTGGTGGTTTATCTTGGACTTTTCAAGGAGGAAACCCTGCAACATCCACTGCAACATCGCAAGTAGTTTCTTATGCTACAGCTGGAACCTATTCTGTTAGTTTAACAGCAACAAATACATCAGGTACTAATACTTTAAATAAAACATCTTATGTAAATGTTGTAAATGGTGTTGGAGGTTTACCAGCACCAAGTATATTTACTTTTGATGGAGCAACATTACCTTCTAGTATTTCTGTAGTTAATGGAAATACAGGCTCAGTAACATGGGTTCAAAATTCTACTAATGGAGCAAATGCTACAACAAAAAGTATTTTTATTAATAACGCCTCTGTAACAAGTACACCAGGTCATTTAGATTATTTTCAAACATCAGTTTTTGATTTTACAAATACCAATACTATATCCATGTCCTATTATTACGCTTATGCAAAACGTTTAGCAACCCAAGCAGATACATTTAAAATTCAGTATTCGTTAGATTGTGGTGGTACGTGGTTAAATGTACTTGGTGTTCCAAATACATCCGCAATGGCAACTGCCTCAGGCGGAACTACTACTACAGCTTTTGTTCCTACTTCGGCTCAATGGGTTTATAAGAGTTTAACGAGTGGGTTATTTGCTACATTAAATAACAAACCAAGTGTTATGTTTCGATTTGTATTTAGAAGTGATGAAAATGTTGGTAGGTCTAATAATATTTATTTAGATCAAATAAATATCACAGGAAACATTGTAACAGGAATTACTGAAATTGAAAAATCAATTGGATTATCAATTTATCCAAATCCAACACAATCAAGTTCAACAGTTGATTTTTATGTTGCAAATAATAAAATTGCAAAAATAAGTGTTGTGGATATGATGGGTAGAGTATTTGAAGAGATTACCAAAACTCCAGATAGCGAAGGTCATATTAATCAAACGATTAATCAAAATGGAACTTTATCATCAGGTATTTATATTATTAATATTGATATTGAAAATAAGCGTATTTCTAAAAAATTAGTGATTCAATAATTAATATTTTTGAAGTTAAAACATAAAAAAAACTCTCTAATTGGAGAGTTTTTTTATTTTAACTAATTTTAATCAAACTAAATTTTATGAACTAATTTTCAACAGTATAGCAAGTTTCAACAAAAAATGTAAATATTTGTTATGTACTTATAAAACCAAAAAATATGTCTGAAGAGATAGAAAGAACAGAAAGAGAAGATTTGTTTTCTAAAGCAGTAAAAGCAGGAAAGCGTACGTATTTTTTCGATGTAAAATCTACGCGTGGTAATGATTATTATTTAACTATTACCGAAAGTAAAAAACGTTTTGGAACAGATGGTAAGTTTACCTACGAAAAGCATAAAATCTTTTTGTACAAAGAAGACTTTGAGAAATTTATGGAAGGATTAAATGAATCTATAGAAATTATCAAGGAAAATGCTCCTCCAATTGTTGAGAGAGAGGCATATTCAGATAGAGAAACTCATTATTCAAATTCGGATAAAGGAACAGGCTCATCAAACGATGAAGTTAGTTTTGATGATTTAGGAAAGTAATAAATTATTTAAACTTAAGTTGTAATTAGTGAATAGTTTGTAAACTGTTTTGAACTTTTATTTTTTAAATTCTTATGAGAAAGTAGAAAACTGTTCTATGTTTTTTTATTTTTTGATATTAATAATATCTTTTAAAGTTCACTCTCAATTTTACAATAAGAAATTAATTCATCAAAAAATATAAAGAATTCTTCTTCAATTTCTATATAATCTTTTTCCAATAGTGGTAATGCTAATTGTAGTTCAAATCGGTTTCTAATCCGATTACTTAAATGTGTTAATACAGTTTCAATGCCTATTAATGAGGAATAATGAAACAAAATATTCCGTTCAGTCATATAACTATAAAATCGTTTTGCGGGTTCCGGTAAATAATCGTGATTGGTTTTTAATATATGATAAATATTATCTGCATGTTTTTGAAGTGTAATTTGAGAATAGAGATTGAAATTTTTTGCTAAATAATGGTCGTAAAAAATATCCATTAAAACGCCGCTATATTT
>JBILOV010000054.1:0-11006 GCA_044374335.1 Bacteroidia bacterium
ATGCAAAAAATATTAGTAACTACAGATTATTCTAATAACTCTAAATCAGGGATTCGTTTTGCCATTCAATTAGCAAAAAAAATGCATTGCGAATTAGTATTCTACCATGTTTTTGAAGGCATAACAAACAACAATTGGAATAATGATAACACTGAAAGTGAGGAACATAATTTAAGAATAGAAAAACTAAAAAAATTTGTGACCTCTGTTTACAAAGCACATAATTTACGACTTCATAAATTTACTTGCATTGTTGAAACTGGGATAGACATAAATAATTTAATACACAATTATGCAAAAAACAATAACTGTGATTACATTTTTATAAGTACCAGAGGCGGTGGTGTTTTAAAGAAATTACTTGGCAATACTACATCATGGTTAATTCAAAATTCATCAATTCCTTTAATTGTAGTGCCAAAAAATTATCGTTTAAAACCTATTGAGGACGTTTGGTATTCTTCAGATTTATCAAACATTAAAAATGAATTATCTATGGTGCAAAATTTTGCAAAACCATTTAAAGCAAATGTTCATGTGTATCATTATGATTATATGATAGAACTTGAAGAGGTGCTAAATAATTTAAATAAAATTGCCACAAAACATATTACAAAGGGCACCTATTTTCATTTCAGAAAAATGAAGATAGATAAAACCATCTCCGAACATTTACAAAGCGATATGACTAAACATAAACCATCAATCGTTGTATTATTTACAAAACAAAACAAGACTTGGTATGATAGACTATTCCTCAGAAATAATACAAAAGAAGTTTCTTTTGATACAAAAACACCTTTATTAATATTAAGAAAAAAATGATTAAATAAAAGCGATTAAAACCTTACATTTACTTGTGCTAAAAAACATAAGTAAACATCATTTTTTATTACACTTAATTGTGTTTATTTGGGGCTGGTCGCCCATACTTGGTAAAGGCATAAGTGCTGATGCTTTGCAGTTAGTTTGGTTTAGAATTGCCATCACTATATTTTTAATGGCATTTTACTTAATATACATTAAAGCCAATTTACTCATTTCAATAAAAAAACTCTTACAACTCAGCGCCATAGGCTTTATAATTTGTATTCACTGGCTATGTTTTTATGGAGCAATAAAAGTCTCTAATGTGTCTGTTACCATGGCTGCATTTAGCACAGGCACTTTATTTACAGCCATTACCGAACCTATAATTTATAAACGTAAATTTATTTGGTATGAATTAGTAATAGGTATTATTATTATAATAGCCATTGGTCTTATTTTTTCAGTAGAGATAAAATATGGTCTTGGTATATTGTTAGGTATTTTAGCAGCCTTTACATCATCTCTTTTCAGTGTATTAAATGGTGTTTTAATTCAGGATCAAAAACAACCAATCTCCTCACCGGTATTATCTTTTATAGAATTATTTATGGCGTTAGTAGGGTTAAGTATTTTTCTATTATTTAACGGTAGTTTATCTTCTAATTTTTTCACTTTAAATAATCAAGATATTTTATTAATAACCATACTGGCAGCAGTTTGTACAGTATATCCTTTTATTGCTAGTGTTAATTTAATGAAACATATTTCGCCCTACACAATTAACCTAACAGTTAATTTAGAAGGAGTTTACGGAATTATTCTTGCAGGTCTTATCTTTCATGAAAACAAGGATTTATCCATTACGTTTTATGTAGGATTTGGAATTATTTTATCAGTCATATTTTTAAATGCACTATTAAAGCAGAAATTCGAAAAATCTTAGATAATCATATATTGGTTATACTGCTTGCAAGCAACATTCAAATCAATTTTCTTTTACATTCTCCATTATTTAAAACATAAAAACCTTACTTTAGCAACGTAAAAATTACGGTGATGCAATTTGAGCTTAGCTTAGAATATATCGAACAATTAAAAAATGCTATCTCTATAAAAGATGATAGTTACATTAAAGCACAACTTGAAGAGTTGTATGCCGTTGATATTGCCCTAATTTTAAACCGACTAGATATTGATGAAGCTAACTACTTGTATGATTTATTAGACGAGGAAATAGCTGCAGATTCTTTATTGGAAATGGATGAAGAAAAACGGGAAGCTTTATTAGCAACGTTTTCTACCAAAGAAATTGCCGAACAATTAGATAACATGGAGTCGGATGATGCGGCAGATGTTATTAATGAATTACCGGAAAATATTCAAGAGGAAGTATTATCCCATATTGAAGACATAGATCAAGCAAGTGACATTGCGGATTTAATGAGCTTTGAAGAAGGTACTGCAGGCTCATTAATGGCAAAAGAATTAGTGAGTGTATATGCACATGAAACTGTTGCTGCTTGCATAGAAGAGATTCGTGCTCAAGCAGAAAGTGTTGATGTAATGTATGCCATTTATGTAGTTGATGAAAATGAAAAATTATTGGGAATGTTATCCCTCAAAAAATTAATCATATCTCATCCTTTAGCTCGCGTAGAAGAAATTTTTGATGGCGATGTGATTTCTGTAAAAACATCAGCTCCAAGTGAAGAGGTAGCTGAAATAATTCAAAAGTATGATTTAGTTGTATTGCCTGTTGTTGATCAATTAGGAAGGTTGGTTGGTAGAATTACCATTGACGACGTGGTTGACGTGATGCGCGAAGAAGCAGAAAAAGACATTCAGTTAATGAGTGGTATTACTGATGATGTTGATAGTAATGATGGGTTATGGCGTTTATCAAGAGCTAGAATTCCATGGTTATTAGTTGGTATGTGTGGAGGCATAGTTGGTTCAAGAATTATTGGTAACTATGAAGATCAGATTATGCTACGTCCTGAAATGGCATTTTTTATTCCTTTAATTGGCGCCATGGGCGGTAATGTGGGAGTTCAGTCCTCTGCTATTATTGTTCAGGGCTTAGCTAACAATACATTAATTACTGATAGAATTGCTCCCAAATTATTAAAAGAATTAGGAGTAGGTTTAATTAATGGCTTAATCTGTTCGAGTTTAATATTAGGATATAATTTATTAATTAGTGAATCATGGGCTTTAGCAGCAACTGTGAGTGTTGCACTCATTACTGTAATACTATGTGCGTCATTTTTAGGAACATTTGTGCCATTAATGATGAATCGTTTTAAAATAAATCCCGCTTTAGCAACAGGCCCTTTTGTTACAACGCTAAACGATATTATTGGTATTTCTATTTACTTTTTAGTGGGGCGTTTATTGTATAGTATTTTTTAAAATGCAAACATTAACTCAGCTTCTTTCGGGCGAATTAAATGGAACCAAAACACTTAAACTTTCTTGCGAATTAAAAGAATTTCCAAACGAAATTTTTGATTTATCTGAAACATTAGAACTATTAGATTTATCAGGAAATCAATTATCGCATTTACCCGAAAACTTTAGTGATTTAAAGAAACTAAAAATTGCGTTTTTTTCAGATAATGATTTTACAATATTTCCGGAAGTATTAGCAAAATGCTCCAATTTAACCATGATTGGATTCAAATCTAACAAAATCGAATTCATTTCAGAGAATGCTTTTCCAATACATTTACAATGGTTAATTTTAACCAACAATTGCATAAAAAAACTTCCGAAAAGTATTGGTAATTGTATTAAACTTCAAAAGGTAGCTTTAGCAGGAAATAAACTAAATGGTTTACCAAACGAAATGTCTCAATGCAGAAACATCGAATTACTTCGTATATCTGCTAATCAAATTTCGGAATTTCCAGATTGGTTATTTGAATTACCTCGTTTATCTTGGTTAGCATTTTCAGGAAATCCTTGCACTAAAATAATAAATTTAAAAAATGAATTGCCAATCATTTCATGGAATGAATTAAACGTAAAAGAAACATTGGGAGAAGGTGCTTCCGGTATTATTTCAAAAGCTGAATGGACTAGCGAAACTTCCAAACAAGAAATTGCTGTAAAAGTGTTTAAAGGAGAAGTAACCAGCGATGGTTTTCCGAAAGATGAAATGAATGCTTGCATTTTAGCTGAAAATCATCAAAACTTGGTTACCGTAATAGGCAAAATAAAAAATCATCCCGAACAAAAAATGGGCTTAATCTTAGAATTAATTCCACCCAATTTTAATAATTTAGCTGGTCCACCAAGTTTTGATACTTGTACCAGAGACACTTTTAAATCAGGGGCAGATTTTTCAACAACAACTATTATTAAAATTGCGAAGGCAATTGCGGATGCTAGCAAGCATCTTCATGAAAAAGGAATAATGCACGGCGATTTATATGCACATAATACGCTTATTGATGAACATGCAAATACAATTTTTGGTGATTTTGGAGCTGCTACATTTTATGATACTCTTAATAATACTGCTCGCTATTTTGAAAGAATAGATGTAAGAGCTTTTGGATGTTTATTAGATGATTTATTAAATCATAATTTTGAATCGTTTGATGCATTAATACAAACTTTGAAACAATTAAAAGATGATTGTATGCAAGAGTCTATTTTAAATAGACCAAGTTTTAAAGAAATTAATCAACTCTTAAATTCTATCTCTTAAATGAATTAAATCTTTTAATAGCTACCAACTGATCATAGTACGTTGATCTTTGGCGATGATAAACATAAATGGTATAATCGTTTTCCGTTTCCCAATGATTACCTTCTGTTAGTGTTTCATCGCCTCCTTTTTTCTCATCCTTCAAATAAACATACGTATAGTTATAATAACCTTGTTTGATGTATAAACTACATTCGTAGCCATGTTTTTTATAATTATAAGTCATACGATTAGTTTTATTTAATCTCCACTCTGTTAACTTACCGAGCACATAAAAATTACCTTCGCCTTGAGCATTATCATAAGGTAAAAAAAAATGTACCCACGCATAATCTCCTTCAGTATCTGGACTACCAACCATATCCTTATTTTTAATCAAAAAACTACCATTCAAATCATTATAAAAGCTATAATTTTTAAATGTTTTTAATTCATCTAATTTTAAAACCAAATGATAGTTGTACACACTATCTCTGTAAATATCAGCAACTCTTTCTGTATAAGTTCTAAGGGATCTAGAATCAAAAAACCGAAATTCATTTCCTCCGTTAAAAGTGGATTTATCGTCTAACGAATAAGTCAATTGTCTTGGTTCAACAAAAGTTGGCTTAATATCAGTAACAGCATTATCCCAGCGGTTATTTTGAGTGATGACTACTTTTAAATCAGTAAAAGGATTGGTTAATTCATATTGACTATTAATTAAATTAAAATCAATATGTTGTTTTTCATATTGTTCATCATTTCCAATAGCCTGACGAACATTAGCAACAACGGTTATTTTATCCTCATAAATCATGAAACGTTTTGTAAGAATAATTTTTTCTTTGTCGTTATCTTCATATACATAAGCAATGTAATTTCCGGTTTTCGAAAATTGCATATTGCTTTGCGGAAATAAGATGGAATAATGCGTGTACTTTTGAATTGTATTTGTAGAAAAATTAAAATTCAAAATATTAGCTTCAAAAAATCCATTCATATATTCAGCACTTACCAAATTTGATGGCTGCCAATTTGCATCACAATGAATAAAACTAACTGTATACATTTTTTTATCAGCCTCTAAATCATCAAAGCTTAATTCTAACTGCTCTTCAGAGTTAAATTTTAATATAGCAGGATTTGCATCAAATGTTGATTCGTGAAGTTGTATGGTCTGAATATATGGCTTATAGTTCCAGTCTTCATAACGCATTTGATTATCATTTACATAATCATCTTGCGAAACAATTTTTAAAGTCAATATTAAAAAAAGTAAAATGAAATAAAATTTATTAAATACCGACATCATGTAGTGTAAAAATACGTTTTTTAGGGAAGTGATTAAAGTTAAAAAAACGAAATAAATAATTTTACACACTTGTTAATTATGAATTTTTAAAAAGACGCAACAACTTTACTCCTTAATTAAATTTCCTGCACCATTTTTAACCAAATTAACTTTTGATGGATTTCCGGTATAATAAACATTCCCTGCTCTATCTAAAATAATATCCATTAAGCCATTATCGGGAGCATTAATGTGAGTATGACCAATTGTAACACTATGCAAATAAACATAATCCTTAATTATTAAACCATCAGCGTATAAATAATTTGTACCGGTATAATCACTTTCCAAGCGATCTGTTTTACCAGTTAAATACATATTACCATTACCGTGTGCGCTAGCCATTATTTTTGCAGTATTTAAATCCAATTTTAAATCTCCAGAATTTTCAACTCTTAAGTTAATTTGGTCTTGAACTATTGTATTAGTGCTTTCTATAGTGCCTAATCCCGCATGCTTAATGCTCTTAAAATATGGTGCTGTTATATAAATTTTTATTTTCTGTTTATAACCTCTCACCCAATTGCATTTGTTATTATTAACTACTTTTAAAGTTTCACCATCTAATTCTGCCTTTATCAATTTTTGCAAATTAGAACCTGCTTCTACTCTTACCTCAAAATTAGGTCCTTGAGTTATATGCAAATCCATTTTATCTGCTAAATAAATACTATTAAAATTATTGACGTTATGATAAATAACATTTGTTTTACCGCTAGACTTAAAGCAATCACATCTATTCTCATTTTTACATGAGGTAAAGACTAGCAAACAACAAATTACTATAACCAGTTTATATTGCATTTATTTTTTTCTTTTTTAAACCAAACCGATAGCCAATACCATAATCGAAATGAGCTGCCACTGCCCAATGCGATTTCATAGTGAAATTAAACATAAGCCCATTTTTACAATAATGTCTGATTCCTATTCTATGAAAAATAGGTCCATCTTCTTTAGGTTTAGAGATAGCATAATATCCCATTTCTATTGGTAAACTAATGCGACCAATATTATAAGCATAACAAACTTTTACTCCTAACTGCATAACATCTGTCCAATTATTTGCCGGATTCCCAGAAGTTCTTAAATGATATTCATTTTGAGTATCGTAACATACATCAATTCCTCCGCCCCATTTATGGGTATTTCTAACATTATAATAATAGTTTGCCGCTAAGGTGTTAGAAAAATATTTAGGTCCACCTGGAGGCTCGTGCTCGTTAAAACCAACAGCATCCCAAATAACTATTTCATGTTTAGTAGGCCAAACAGATGACGAGTCAACCAAACCACATTTCAGCGAATTTCCTTTAATTTTAAAATTAATCCCCATATTTACAGAAACCACATTTAATCCCAAATTTGGAACTTGTGAACGTCCATTAGAAGCATGTGCAAAGGATAAACCTGGTTCAAGTCGTATTTTGTCATTTAATTTCATATGCCATAACACCTTCCATTGAACAAAAGTATTCCAGTGACTTGCAATGGCAATGTTTTTTGGATTTTCGTTAATATCAAATTTTTTAGTAAGATATGAAACTCCCCAACAAATGCGAAGTACGGGTCTTATTGCTCTCTCTTTTTTATTTAAAGGAATTTCTACAAAAGGAGAAAGGGCATAACAATCTCCTAATTGTTTTGGGTTAGAAAATGATATGTAATTAAATGACATACCAACCTCTAAAAAATTATTTTCGCGGTGCCATCGTTTACATCCGGTTGTTGGTTTTACAAAATCAATTTCTACCCCAGGAATATAGCCATTTACTAAATTACCAATTGTACTTTTATGCTCAAAAATAAAACCATAGGTTGGAGCTACTTTAATATAAAAGTCTTTTGTACCACACATCCTTTTTTGACCGAAGCCCAAAAAGGAAATAAATAAAAACAAATATGATATGACTTTCTTCAAAATGCTTTACAAATTTAATCATTGCTTTTTAAATCTTATTTATAAATATTATTTTCTACACAAATAAATCATAAATTAGCGGCGAATTTAAACCACTCCAAAATGGAAGTAAAAGATATTAAAGATTCGAGTTTAGCACAAAATCCAGTTATTGGACAAATGTTAGCCAATAATCACGAACAAATTCTTTTTTGTAATGATAATGCAACTGGATTAAAAGCTATTATTGCTATTCATAACACTGTGTTAGGTCCATCTTTAGGTGGTACTCGAATGTGGAATTATAATAACGAAATGGAAGCATTAACAGATGTTTTGCGTTTATCGAGAGGAATGACCTACAAATCATCCGTTGCCGGTTTAAATTTAGGTGGCGGAAAAGCAGTTATTATTGGCGACTCAAAAAAAATAAAAACAGAAGCATTATTACGTCGTTTTGGGAAATTTGTGAATAGTCTTGGTGGAAAATATATAACTGCCGAAGACGTTGCAATGACTAGCCGTGACATGGAAATTATTAAAATGGAGACTGATTATGTTAGCGGCCTACCCGAAAATATGGGTGGAAGTGGTGATCCATCTCCAGTTACTGCCTATGGTGTTTACGTTAGCATGAAAGCTAGTGCCAAAGAAGCATTTGGAATTGATAGTTTAAGTGGTAAAAAAGTATTAGTACAAGGAATTGGTCATGTTGGAGAAACATTAGTAGATTATTTAACCAAAGAAGGTGCTAAAGTTTATATTAATGATATTAGCGAAGAGCGCATTAAAGCAGCGGTAGATAAATATAAAGCTGAATTTGTACCCGCAGATAAAATGTTTGATTTAGATATTGACATTTATGCGCCTTGCGCCTTAGGAGCAACTGTTAATGATGAAACTTTATCTAAATTAAAATGTAAGGTAATTTGCGGTGCAGCTAATAATCAATTAGCTGATGAGAAAAAACACGGTGAATTAGTATTATCAAAAGGTATTTTGTATGCTCCTGATTTTGTGGTTAATGCCGGCGGTATTATAAATGTGTATTATGAATTAGAAGGATATAACAGAGAGCGTGCTTTAGCTCATGCTGAAAAAATATATGATACTACATGGAATATTATTCAGACAGCTAAAGCTCAAAATATACCAACTTACGCAGCTGCTAATAAAATAGCAGAACAACGCATAGAAAGTATTGCAAGAATTAATGCAGTGATGTAATGTCAGTTTGAGCGTAGTCGAGAACACACATCGCATCTCGACTACACTCGATGTGACAGATCTAAAATCAAGTACTAAAAATATAACACAAACCCCAACAACCAAACTAAAATCGTTCTTTTATGCTAAACAGACGCTACCTACGAATAAAAACAATGCAAACTTTGTACTCTTACTTTCAGCAAGATAAACCAGATATTGCATTTTATGAAAAAGAATTATTCAAAAGTTTAGATAAAATTTACGATTTATATGTTTACGTTTTAGTTTTATTTACCGACATGCACCACACTGCACTATTGGTAACTGAAGAAAACAAAAACAAACGACTTCCAACTAAAGAAGACCTAGAACCCAATTTAAGATTTATAGATAATGTTGTTTTAACTCATTTAACACACAGTTCTGAACTAAAAAAAGAAGTCCTTAACCGTAAAATTTCATGGCAAAGTGATTTTGATTTAGTTCGTAAATTATATGCAGAATTAAGAACAACTGATTTGTATAAAAATTACATGTCTTCAACAACCCCATCAGCCAAAGAAGATAAACAATTTTTAATATCAGTAGCTACTGATTTTTTATACGAACACGATTTATTAAATCATCTATTTGAAGAAAAAAATATTCATTGGGCTGATGATACTTACGGAGCATTTTCGATGGTATCAAGAACATTTGAAAATTTTACAGGTTCTTTAAAACTGGTACCATTGTATAAAGATGAAGAAGATGATACTCAATTTATTTCTACATTATTTCGTAAAACAGTTGCAGGCGATAAAGAATATGACAAAATCATAGACGATAAAACTAAAAACTGGGAATTAGAACGAATTGCCGCAATGGATGTACTATTAATGAAAATGGCTATTGCTGAATTTTTACATGTAAATAATGTTCCAGTAAAAGTTTCCTTAAACGAATACATCGACATTTCTAAAGAATATAGTACACCTAATAGTAAAACTTTTATTAATGGAGTTTTAGATAAAATTATTGCAGATTTAAAACGTGATAATAAAATCCAAAAAACCGGAAGAGGTTTAATGGAAGGAAAATAATTTTCGTAAAATTTAAAACTTAAGTGTGTGAAATTATTAGTACTAGATAATTACGATAGTTTTACCTATAATTTGGTTCATTTAATTGAAAAGGTAAGCGATATAGATTTTGACGTGATTAGAAATGATGAAATTTCTTTAGAAGCTGTTTCGCATTATAATAAAATATTGCTTTCTCCTGGCCCAGGTCTTCCTAAAAATGCAGGTATTATGCCTGAGTTATTAAAAGAATATAGTTCTACAAAAAGTATTTTGGGAGTATGCTTGGGTTTACAAGCAATTGGCGAATGTTACGGCGCAACACTTAAAAATTTAGATACAGTTTTTCATGGCGTTGCAACGCCAATAAATATTATTAACGAAGATATTATTTTCAAAAATTGTCCGACTACGTTTACGGTTGGTCGCTATCATTCATGGGTAGTTAACTTAAACCAACTTCCTCCAGTTTTAAAAATCACAGCTACTGATATTGATAAAAATATCATGGCCTTAAAACATGAAATAAACGATGTTAGAGGCGTACAATTTCATCCAGAGTCTATTCTTTCAGAATTTGGTGAAACCATTATTAAAAACTGGCTTGAATCCTGATTTAAGGATAGTAAATAGAATCTAATCATAGTTATAAAAATTCATAATTTTTATTCTTTAAACAGTATAAAATCCTAAATTTGCATTCAAAATAAAAAAATGAAATCAATTTATATTTTAGTAGCATCTATAATACTTTTCACAAGTTCTTGCAAAGAACAAAGTGCAGAAATTTCAACAAATGATGTCATGAACACAAAATCTGCCGATGGAAATACAAATGCAGATTTACCGGAAATTAAATTTGAGGAAGAAACTCATGATTTTGGCCGTATAACACAAGGTGAAAAAGTAGCTTTTGGTTTTAAATTAAAAAATATCGGCGGATCAAATTTAATTATCTCTTCAGCTAATGGCAGCTGC
>JBILOV010000288.1:0-2839 GCA_044374335.1 Bacteroidia bacterium
AATTGTTTAACTGACGAAATAGTATAGTTATAACCTACCACATCATTTAGTTTTTCAAGAGAAGGTTCTAATAAATTAAAATCTTTTAAATAAATTTCATAGCCTGCCACTTCGTTTTCCTTCCAATAATTCAATTTTTGAATGTGTTTTAAATCCACAAAAACTAAGTTTTTATCAAAGTCAGAAAATCCAGTATTAAAAATTCCTTTTACATAAAAATCTTTTACTCTAGGCTCGTAATCAATATAGTTTTGACCGTTAAAAGTAGTGTCTACCAACTTTTTTTTGGTCATAAAATAAATTAATAATTTTTGATTTAGTTTTAAATTTAGTTTTTTAGCTAAGGTTTGTGAGATGAAAATATTTTTATTGATTGAATCTTTATTAATAGCTAAAAGTTCTCCTTGTGCCAAATAGGGCTTTAAATTACTCCAATCGTAATCAGAAGAAATTCCTTTCAAAACGATTCCTTCATTCTCGGTTTTTGTTTTTAAAATGCCATTTTTTGTTGCAAAAGCTTGTATATGCTTTACGTTTTCGCTAGCTGTTATTTTTTTTAATAATTGATTATCAAAAGTAATTGGGTTAGGCTCTAAAGATTGATTTTGATCGTAATCATTTATTTGAAGGTGCGAGGTAAAAGTAGTTATTTTATTAATGATTTGTTGTTGAAATCCGGTAACAACAGCCATGGTTATAATCATTACAGCCACACCAAGTGAAATGCCGATAATGCCTATTTTTACAATTGGACTTGAAATAGTGTTTCGTTCTTGCCCTTTATTGAGTATCCGTTTAGCTATGAAATATGAGAAATTCATTGGATATAAAGATACTAAAATTTTTATAGTTAGTGTTTTTTGTGTTTTCTAAAAGCTTGTATTTGTTATATTTACACTGTTAATCTATACTTTTATATGCGAGTTAAGTTATTTTTATTTCTTTTGGTTTTAAATACCTCTTTTTTGATTTCTCAAATAGGTATACAATCTTATCAGTCTATTATTACAGGAGCTCAACAAACAGATTTTTACTTACCAAGATTGAAAAATAAAAAAGTAGCCATTGTTACTAATGCTTCCGGAATTATTGGTAACAAACATTTAGTAGATACTTTATTAAAACACAAAATAAAAATTGTAAAAATATTTGGTCCAGAACACGGTTTTAGAGGAACAGCCGATGCCGGAGAAAAAGTAAAAAGTGGAAAGGATGCATTGACAAATATTACAGTGGTTTCTTTATATGGTTCTCATAAAAAACCAAACAAAGAAGATTTAAAAGGTATTGATATTGTTATTTATGATATTCAGGATGTTGGTGTAAGGTTTTACACTTACATTTCTACTATGACTTATGTTATGGAGGCTTGCGCCGAAAATAACAAAGAACTTATCATTTTTGACAGGCCAAATCCTAATGGGTTTTATATTGATGGGCCAGTAATGACGGATAAATATAAAAGTTTTTTAGGCTTGCATAATGTACCTATTGTTTATGCAATGACTTGCGGAGAATACGCAGCAATGGTTAATGGCGAAGGTTGGTTAAAAGATAAAATGAAATGTAAATTGACAATTATTCCTTTAAAAAACTATGATCGATCTAAGTTTGTTTCAGGATTACCTATTAAACCTTCTCCAAATTTACCAAATGATAGCGCTGTATTATTATACCCAAGCTTAGGCTTATTTGAAGGTACAATTGTAAGTTTAGGACGAGGAACTGATTTTCCGTTTCAAGTTATTGGTAATCCATATGCTGATCAAGGTTCATTCCCATTTACATTCACCCCAAAATCAACTGCAATATCAAAAAGACCTAAGTATCAAGATACACTTTGTTATGGAATGGATATGCGAATTCAATTTGATTATATTTTAAAACATAAGCAAATTGATTTAACACTTTTAAATATGTTTTATCATCATAGTTTAGATAAACAAAATAGTTTTTTTGATAATAATTTTAATTTTCATGCAGGTAATGAAGAGTTAAAACAACAAACTATTTTAAGTATTTCACCAATGGAAATTCGAGAATCTTGGAAGTCTGACTTATACAAATTTAAAAAGACTCGGAAAAAATATTTGATTTATGAAGATTTTTAAATGAACTACACTTTTTAATTGTATTATTCATTTAGAGAGCTTACATTTATTCCCACAAATTAGGAGAGGTGTCAGAGTGGTCGAACGAGCAAGCCTGGAAAGTTTGTATACGGGAAACTGTATCGTGGGTTCGAATCCCACCTTCTCCGCTAAAAGGGACTTATCTTGAAAAAAAAGTTAAGTCCCTTATTTATTTCACGCACCCCAATTTTACTGGCAATTTTTACTTTGCTCTATGTTCTTTAATTTGAGCTTGAATGATTCCAGTCACAATAGCAAACCAAACACTAAAATAAATAACGCTTTTATAAGGATTAGATGTAATTGAACATGTTCCATTAGAACAACCGATGTAATAATAATAAAGATAACCAGATACTCCTCCGATTAAGACACCAAATAGCATTAAAAGGTTACTTAACAACCACCTCTTCAAATTCAACATTTTTAATTTCATTTTTAGTGTTATTATTTTTAAAATTTGTTTTACAGCCATTAGTTCCGCAACAACCAAGATTAAAAAAAGCCATTCCAGCAACAACTAATCCCAATAATCCCAAAACAATATCTAATGTAATAATTGCTTGAACTATGGCGAATGCTCCAAAAATTAATCGAAGCACTCGCATTAATCCCAATGATTTAAGTTTATTCATTTCATTTTGTTTTACAAGTTGCATTTTGCCAAGGTCCTAAGTTTTCAATTTCCTTAGTATAACCAGCTTTTT
>JBILOV010000289.1:0-2828 GCA_044374335.1 Bacteroidia bacterium
TCCAGCTCTATTGCCACTTCGACATACCAAAACTATTTTATCATATTTTTTTAATTCCTCAATTTTATTTTCAAATTGATCTAAAGGATAGTTAACTGAACAATCTGCATGACCATCGTTATTCCATTCTTCAATTGTTCTAACATCTACAATAATTTCATTTACTGCTGTTTGTGTGGTGTTTGTATTTTCCATTGTTGTTGTTTTATTGGTTTGAGAATTACATTGTGTTAAAGAAAACACTAACATAAATACTGCTATAATTGATTTTAATTTTATCATTTTTAGTTTTTTAATTAAACTGTCACATCTGTATTTCTATCAATGTGACAGTTTAAATTATTTAGGATTTTTGTAATTTGCTTTGACAAACATAATCTGTTTTTGATACTCCTGCTTCAGCAATTGCTTTAAAACCACCTTCTATTTCCTTAAAGTTATGCACTCCTCTAGATTTAAGAATACTTGCGGCAATCATACTTCTGTAACCACCTGCACAATGAAGGTAAAAAGGTTTTTCGTTATCTATTTCAGCAAACCAACTGTTAATTTGATCTAAGGGTTTGTTGTATGAATCTTCAACGTGCTCAGCTCTGTATTCGCTTTCTCTTCTAACATCAATTACTGTATCTGCCTTCACATCAAAATCTTTAGCAAAATCACTTGCTGTAATTCTATTCACCGTATCAATTTCTTTCCCAGTTTCTTTCCAACCTACAAAACTTCCTTTTAAATGTCCAATCACATTATCAAACCCTACACGGCTCAAACGAGTAACTGTTTCCTCTTCCAAACCAAGTTCTGTAACTAATAATATAGATTGTTTTACATCCTTAATTAAGGAACCAACCCATGGAGCGAAATCGCCATTGATACCAATATTAATTGAACGAGGAATAAATCCTTTTGCAAATTCAGCGGCGTCTCTTGTATCAAGTACAATAGCATCTGTTGTATCAACTGCTGCTTCAAACTCTAAAGGAGATAAAGCTCTCATACCATTATTTAAAACAGTCTCAAAACTTTCAATTCCTTTTTTATTCATAGCTACATTACTTCCAAAATAACCTGGAGGAGGTAATAATCCATCAGTAACTGCTTTTACAAACTCTTCTTTATTTGGTTGGTTTAAGGCATAATTAACTTTCTTTTGATTTCCTAAAGTATCTACAGTTTCTTTCATCATGTTTTTTCCGCAAGCACTTCCAGCACCGTGAGCCGGATAAACAGTAACATCATCAGATAAAGGCATAATTTTATTATTTAATGAATCATATAATAAACCAGCCAATTCATCCTGCGTCATTGATGCAGCTTTTTGCGCTAAATCTGGACGACCAACATCACCCAAGAATAAAGTGTCTCCACTAAATAATGAATGTTCTTTTCCATTTTCATCGATTAATAAAAAGCAAGAACTTTCCATTGTATGTCCAGGAGTATGCAATACTTTAATTTTAACATTTCCAAGATTAAATACCTCACCATCTCTAGCTGATATAAATTCAAACTCCGGTTTAGCAGTTGGTCCGTATACAATTGGTGATCCAGTTTTTTTACTTAAATCTAAATGTCCAGAAACAAAATCTGCATGAAAATGTGTCTCAAAAATATATTTTAATTTCACACCGTCTTTTTCAATTCTTTCAATATAGGGTTGAGTTTCGCGAAGTGGATCTATAATTGCAGCTTCTCCATTAGATGTAATATAATAAGCACCTTGTGCTAAACATCCTGTGTAAATTTGTTCTATTTTCATATTGCTAGTTTATTTGTTTTTTGTGTTTATTTATTTTATGTGTCAAAGGTACTTTGTTATTATTTTTTTGATGGTAACATATATTACACTTAAATAGTTGATTTTATTGACTGTAACTATTATTACATTATTATTTTAATAATGTTTCTTTTATAATTATGTATATTCCCATTATTAGTACAAACCAACCAAATACTGGTTTTAATTTTGCGCCATCTATTTTTTTAGAAAGATATATTCCTATAAAAATCCCAACTGTTGCAAAAGCAGAAACCATTGTTAATAAACTCCAGTCAATTACTGTTTCACTTCCTTCCCCAAAAAAACCAATCATCGATTTTGCAGCAATGATAACTAAGGATGTTCCTACAGCCTCTTTCATTGGGAGTTTTGATAAAAGAACCAAAGCCGGAATAATTAAAAATCCACCACCTGCTCCAACTAAACCCGTAACTAAACCTACAACAGTTCCTTCTATTAAGATTACGGGATAATTAAATTTTTGAGGGCCTAAATCTTCTTCTTTTTTATTTTTCTCTTTTTTTATCATGCTATATGATGCAGCAACCATCAAAACGGCAAATAACAACATCATTAAAACACTTTTAGTTATTGTAAAATCACCTACAAAAAATACTTCTTTTGGTATAGCTGGTACCACATAAGCCCTAGTTAAAAAAACTGCCATAATGGATGGTATTCCAAAAACAATGGCTGTCTTAAAATTAACTAAACCTTTCCTAAAATATCCAACAGAACCAATTGCCGCAGTAAATCCAACAATAAATAAAGAATATGATGTAGCGGAAACTGGATCAACCGCAAATAAATAAACCAATACAGGTACTGTTAAAATACTTCCCCCGCTTCCAACAAGACCTAAAGAAACTCCAATTAAAATAGATACGATGTAACCAATTATTTCCATGCCGATTTTTATTTATATTAATAATTATGGTACAAAGATCATATGTTAAATACATTTTAACGGTTACTTTTGTTACAAAGCCATAGAATGAATATAAAGACTTAAAGAACGGTATCAAATGATTTTAGGCACTAATTCAAT
>JBILOV010000055.1:0-10800 GCA_044374335.1 Bacteroidia bacterium
CTCATTGATAGATAAAGAATCTTTTAGTGTAAAATTTGAAACATCCATGCCTAATAATTTAAATGCAATTGCTTATCAATGGACATTTAATAAAGAAAAATTGCCGATGGATGCTTCTCAAATTACTCAAAGTATTTCTTTAACATCACCGGGAGACTCTGTATTTATTAAAGTAATTGCAGGTTGTGATACTTGTATTGAACCGATAGTGCTTTGTAATAATTTAATTTATAAACTACCTGCAGAGGTAATGCCGATAGTAACAATTGATGAACCGGGTAAAAATCCTTATGATGATAAATTAATTTTATCGTATTTAAATAAATCAAAAATTGCCGCATTAGGATTAAACGTTACACCTATTTACTTTAATTTAAATAAATCTAACATTAATGAGGATGCCATTTCTATATTAAATACAAACATCGATGTTTTGTCTAAACATCCCGAACTGTCTATCTTAATATATGGTTTTGCTGATAGCAGAGGTAAAGAATCTTATAACTTACCACTTTCAAAAAAACGTGCTGATCAAGTAAAAAAATACCTTATCTCTAAAGGTCTAAAAGCAAATCAAATTGAACAAATAAATGGTAAGGGAGAAGATTTTATTTTGAATAAATGTGCAGAAGGTGTTGCGTGTGAAGACTCAGAACATGAAATAAATAGAAGAGTAGAATTTATTATTTTTGAAAAGAAATAATTTATTTAAATCCTTCAAAAGCCCCTAATCCAAATAAAGAGAAGTCATATTTAATTGGGTCGTTTTTATCAAAGTTTCTAAGTACAGAAGTAATTTCTTCAACAGCCTGCCAATCGTTTTGTGTTCGTTTTAATAAACCTAACTTTCTACTAACATTTCCTGTATGTAAATCTAAAGGCAAACATAACTGAGCAGATTTAATTGACTTCCAGATTCCGAAATCAACACCGTGTTTATCTTTACGAACCATCCAACGCAAGAACATACATAAACGCTTCGCACTAGATTTCATTGATGGATTTGAAATATGTTTTTCTGAACGGTGTTCATGCACTGTACTTAAAAAAAGCTTTCGAAAATTTGTTATGGCGTTTTTTACATCTAATTCTTTACTCGAAAAATTAGTAGAAAAAGCCATTTCTAAACCACCATGCTTAGTATAAATGTTTTTTAAAGCGTTTAAAAAGAAAACACAATCTGTTGAATTAAAGGTGCGATGAACAAAATCTTCAAAACGAACAGCGTCTTTTTTTGAGAAATTTAAAATAAAATCATGCGGTTCATCATTCATTAATCGCATTAATTTATTACCATTATTGATGATTGAAATCCTTTGACCCCATGCAATAGTAGCTACTAATAATGAAGCAATTTCGATGTCTTCTTTTTTTGAAAATTGGTGCGGAATAGAAATAGGATCCGTTTCAATAAATGCTGTATTATTAAACTGAAAATATTTTTCATCTAATAACTCTTTTATTGCGGATGAATGTAATTTCATTATTCTAATTTAGTAATATCTAGGTTTTTTAAATCAGGATTTAATTTATGAACACCTAAAACAACTAAAATAGTCATTACGCCGCCAAAAGCAATTGACGGAATTAATCCCAATAACTTTGCAGCAACCCCTGATTCAAAGGCGCCAATTTCATTACTACTTCCAATAAATATACTGTTAACAGCGGCCACTCGTCCACGCATTTCATCTGGGGTACTTAGTTGTAAAATACTATGCCTTATCACCACACTAATATTATCAAAAGCTCCTGTAAATAATAACATTAAAAATGCTAACCAGTAATTAGTACAAAAAGCAAAGAATATAGTAAATAAACCAAAAGCTCCAACGCCGAGCAATAAACTAATGCCTGCTTTTTTTGTAGGTGGATTTGCAGCCATGTAAAACGCCATTAATACAGCACCAATAGCAGGGGCTGTTCTTAATAAGCCATAGGCTTCGGGACCCAAATGTAAAACTTTATCAGTAAAAGCAGGTATTAAGGCAACGGCACCTCCAAATAAAACAGCAAATAAATCTAAAGATAAAGCACTTAACACTAATTTATTTTTAAACACAAATTTTACTCCAACGGTCATGCTTTCAAAAAAAGACTCCTCTTTAGTTTTTATAGGTATTGGTTTTGCTTTAATTAGTGCAAAACAAACAATAGAGCAAACAAATAAAACACATGTAGTACCATAACACCAATTAGCATGAAATGAATGATTGTAACCATACATTAAGCCTGCAACAACAGGCCCTAAAACAGAGCCTATATGCCAGGCCGTGCTATTCCATGTGGCTGATTGAGTATATAATTCCCTTGGTATTATTTGACTCATAAATGGATGAGTACTTACAGCCAAAAATGAACGGATAATGCCAAATACAAATACCACAGCAAATAAGGCATATATTCCAAAACTATGAACCCAGCTAAATAAAGCATTACTAAAACCAAATAAAAACAAAGATCCAAGAAATAAAGCAGTGCAACCCACTAACAAAATTTTCCTTCTACTTATAATATCTGCCAAATGGCCCGAAAAAAAAGAAGTCACAATAAAAGGTAAGGCTTCTGTTAAACCAATCATCCCCAAGATGATTTCTTCTTTTGAATACTCATAGTAAATTTGCAAACTAACCGTACTCATTTGCATTTGAACTGCCAGTGTTAAAAAAAAACGAGCCAAAACAAACCACCTAAATTCTTTATGTTTTAATATTTGGAGAGAAGAGGATAAAGACATGAGATACAAAAGTATTATTTTATAGTTTATTAAAAAGCATTAATTTTAAAACAAATTGGAAGAGTCAACAAATAAACATTTAACTATAAAGTCATGGGCGGAAGATGATCGCCCCAGAGAAAAGTTAATTTCAAAAGGAAGACAAGCACTTTCTGATTCTGAATTACTAGCTATATTGCTTGCTTCGGGTAGCCGAGAGGAAACAGCTGTGCAATTAGCTCAGCGCATTTTAAAAGAAAATAAAAATTCAATTAATGAATTAGCCAAACTACAACTTAATGATTTAAAAAAATTTAAAGGTGTTGGAGAAGCTAAAGCTGTTACTATTGCAGCAGCTTTAGAAATTGGAAGAAGACGAACTGATGAGTCTGGAGAAGAAAAAATAAAAATATCATCCTCTAAACACGCCTACTCAATTTTAAAATCAAAATTATCAGATTTACCCCATGAAGAATTTTGGGTTTTATTTATGAGCAGAAGCAATAGTGTTATTAAAACAGAATGCATAAGCAAAGGAGGAATAAGCGGTACTGTAGTTGACATTCGTTTAATTTTAAAACCAGCCATTGAATGCTTGGCAAGCTCAATAATATTAGCGCACAATCATCCGTCAGGAAATTTAAAAGCAAGCCAAGAAGATATTAATTTAACTAAAAAAACAAAAGAAGCTGCAAAGCTTATGGATATTAGCTTACAAGACCACTTAATAATTGGCGACCAAGCATATTTAAGTTTTGCTGATGAAGGAATGTTGTAAAACAAATAACCTTATGCTTCTCGTCCCAATAAATATCTGGACCGCTCGAAGTGAGAAGCTCAGGGTGACAGAAAAATAAAAAATGATATGATTAAAATAGTAACAATTATTGGTGCAAGACCTCAAATTATTAAAGCGGCAGCGTTAAGCAGAGCAATTAAAAACAAATTTGCAAACTCTATTACAGAAATAATTGTTCATACAGGACAACACTACGATGAAAATATGAGTCAGGTATTTTTTGATGAATTAGGAATTCCTGAACCAAACTATAATTTAAATGTAGGAAGTGGCAGTCACGGAAAACAAACAGCAACCATGATAGCTGGTATTGAGGATATTTTACTTCAAGAAAAGCCTAATGCTATAGTGCTTTACGGAGATACAAATTCAACCTTGTCTGGAGCAATTGCCGCTAGCAAAATTCACGTTCCCATTATTCATATCGAAGCAGGATTACGTTCATTTAATAAAGCAATGCCTGAAGAAGTGAATAGAATCATGTGTGATCATGTATCTACCTTATTATTTTCACCAACAAAAACAGGTTACCAAAATTTATTGAATGAAGGATTCAAATCAAAAAATGAAAAACCATTTAATGCTAATAATCCAAAGATATATCATAGTGGCGATGTAATGTTTGATAATAGTTTATATTTTTCGGAAGTTGCTGATGAAAAAACAACTATAATATCTAAAAATGGATTACAAAAAAATAATTTCATATTGGCAACCATTCACCGAAATAATAATACTGATGAACCCGTTAGATTAAATTCCTTATTTAATGCTTTATTTAAAATTAGTGAAGCAAATCAATTAGATGTATTATTGCCATTACATCCAAGAACAGCCAAATTATTAGAGTTTAATTTAGATGCAGAGCTTCATCAAAAAATTAAATCAAGCAAACATTTTAAAATTATTGCACCGGTCTCGTTTTTGGAAATGATTGCTTTAGAAAAAAATTGTAAAATTGTAATGACTGATAGTGGCGGGGTACAAAAGGAAGCATTTTATTTTGAAAAACCTTGTGTAATTTTACGCCCTGAAACAGAATGGGTGGAACTAGTTGAATGTGGTACAGCAATCATAACTGATGCTAATGAGCAAAAAATAATAGAAGCTTATAAAACATTAACATCAAAAACAAATTTGCAATTTCCAAAACTATATGGTGATGGAAAAGCGGCTGAATTTATTTGCGGAGAGTTGCTAGATAATTTAAAATAAACTTCAATCGTTTAATAAAACACACCAAGCTTCTTTCACTTTATTAACTTCTAATAATATTTTTGCGTACTGATGTTTTTCAATATCGGTTGCAAATGTTTTAGCAAGTGTTTTATTATATATTTCAATTTCTTCTTTTGATGGCAACACTTCAACATTTCCTAATTGTCCTAAATTATTTCCAGTTAACACACTGCTATTTTTAATAGTTGCAGGTATAATATCAATACCAATACCAATTGTAGTAATAGGTTTTTCAATTTCAAATAAAGCATCTCCATGTGCGCGACAATACCAATTACCGCCCATACGAGCTACTAAATCTATTTTTTGCTGATCAATTAATTTTTGTTCATTTAAAACCGATTCATCTATATGTATTTTTACAATTTCACACATTACTAAATTGCAATTTCCAATTTCTTTGAGTTCAAAAACTTTGCATTCTAACTGCACAGGACTTTCCTTAACCCTCATTGGTTTTACTAAATCTGATGCAATAGCCGTAAAACCTGCCTTCGTAAATTCACTAATGCCTTTTTCATAAGGACTGCTAGCTAAACTCATTTGGTGAACCATATTGTAATTAACAATATTAATAACGCACTCCGGCACTTCTTTAATGTTTAAGTGAGTGTCTTTTGCTTGGCCAGTTCGGCCACTAAGGTTAGGAGAAAAAATGGCTATTGGTGGTTTTGCGCTAAACACATTAAAAAAACTAAAGGGAGCAAGATTATGATTCCCATTAATATCTATTGTACTTGCAAAGCATATTGGACGTGGCCCAACTGCTCCCAATAAGTACTGATGCAATAACTGGATTGGTGTTTCTTTTGGATCAATGGTTAACATAGTATGAGTTGTAAATATAATTTATTTATGATGAGTTGATTTTTATTCTTTTATTGCATCAGATAATTAAGTAAGTTAGTTAAAACAAGGAATTATGGATATAACCCATAAGCCATTTTCAATTATAACTGAGCTGTTTTTTACTAAAAAAAGTTGCTTCAAGTATACACAATTTTTATAAAATAAAGTTGAAGAGTTTAGAACTTATTGTTACTTTTAAATCATAAAATTAATGAATTCTAAGCGCCATTTCCATAGTTTTTTGATATTAATTTTTATTAGTATTTCTTCGTTTGCTCAAAACTATACAATTAGCGGTAAAGTTTTTGACGCTGAATCTAAAGAACCTTTGCCTTTTGTTCCTGTTTTAATAAAAGGAACAACTGTTGGTGCCACAACTGATTTTGATGGAAACTATTCTATTACCACTTCTAAATTGGGAGATTCTATTGTTTCATCTTATGTAAGTTATAAAAAATTGGTGCGAGTCATAAAACGTGGAGAAAGCCAAACCGTTAATATGCCAATGGTTTTGGAGGGGGTTAATTTACTAGAAGTTGTAGTGAAAGCGGGAGAAAATCCGGCACATAGAATTATTAGAAACGTTATTGCAAATAAACAATACAACAATAAACGTAAATTGGATGCTTATCAATACGAAACATATAACAAAGTTGAGTTTGATTTAAATCGTATTCCGAAAGAAATGCGAGAAAAGAAAATTTTTAAACCAATAAAATTTGTTTTTGATAATGTAGATAGTTTAAACTCTGGAGAGAAACCATCGTTACCAATTTTTATTACGGAGGCTATTTCGGATATATATTATCGAAGTAACCCAACTCTTAAAAAAGAGGTGATTAGAGCCAGTAAAGTAACCGGTATAGAAAACACAAGCGTTACCTCTGTGATGGGAGATATGTATCAGAATATAAATATTTATGATAATCATATTTTAGTTTTTGGTAAAGATTTTGTAAGCCCTATCTCTGATAATGGTCTTTTTTATTACAAGTATTACTTAGAAGATAGTTTGTTTATTGGCAGCACACGCTGTTACCAAATCAGATTTAAATCTAAGCGTCCTCAAGAATTATGTTTTAGTGGAAATATGTGGATATCAGATACAACTTGGGCTGTAAAACGTATTGAAATGAGTATCCCTAAGGAAGCTAATATTAATTTCATACATGCAGCGAACGTTATTCAAGAATTTTCACAAATTGATAGCACTTGGATGTTATCAAAAGATAGATTAATTATTGATTTTGCGGTGAGTAAAAATCAAGTGGGTATTTATGGTCGTAAAACAACTTCATATAAAGACTTTAAAATTAATCAACCAAAGGATCCAAAATTTTATGAATTTGGTGATAAAATAGTTGTGGAAGATGCTGCATCCAAACAAAGTGATGACTTTTGGAATAGTAATAGGCATGATAGTTTATCATTACGAGAAAAGAAGATTTATCATATGATTGACACTATAAAAACATTACCGATTTATAAAACCTGGGTAGATGTTTTAACCCTTTTTGTTTCAGGATATAAAACGGTAAATAACTTTGAAATAGGGCCATATTTTAACTTGATAAGTTATAATAAAATAGAAGGATTACGCGCACGTTTTGGAGGAAGAACTAGCAGTAAATTTAGCAGATGGTATGAATTACAGGGATATGTTGCATATGGGTTTACAGATGAAAAATTTAAATACAGTGTAGGTTTTAAAAGTTTTATTACCAAGAAACCGCATAGGCAATTAATCGGGATGACCTATAAAAGCGATTATGAGATTTTAGGTCAAAGTCAAAATGGATTTTCTCAAGATAATCTTTTCGCATCTTTATTTAGAACAAATCCGTTAACTAATTTAACCCGGGTTGATAAAACAGATGCGTGGTTTGAAAGAGAATGGGTTGACGGATTAACATCAAAGGTTACTCTAACAGGAAGAACAATTACTCCATTAATAACTAATACTTATACCTATTTTAAAAATGACGGGAGTATTGCAACTAAAGAAAACATAAGAAATACGGAGGTTCGATTAAATGTGAGATTTGCATATAAAGAAAAATATATCAATGGAGATTTCAGTAGAATTAGTTTAGGAACCAAATGGCCAGTAATGCAAGTTAACTACTCTAAATCATTGCAAAATGCCTTTCGTGGCGAATATGATTATCAAAAAGTAGTTTTAAATTTAAGTGATCGGGTGCGATTAATTTCCTTATTAGGATATACAGATTATACTGCCGAAGTTGGTAAAATTTTCGGTGCAGTTCCCTATCCCTTAATGGAACTACATGGTGGTAATGAAACCTACGTTTACGATTATATGTCGTTTAACATGATGAAGTATTATGAATTTGCGAGTGATCAATATGCATCAATTGGCATGTTTCACCACTTTGAAGGTTTATTATTTAATAAAGTGCCATTACTTAAAAAATTAAAATGGAGAGAAGTTGTAACTTGTAAAGCCCTTTGGGGAAGCGTGAATGATATAAATAGAAAAACACTCATTTTTCCAAACACATTAAATGCTCTTAATAACGAGCCATATGTTGAAATAAGCGCAGGTGTTGAGAATATTTTTAAAGTATTTAGGATTGACGCTTTATGGCGTTCTACATATCTAAGAGAAAGAGCCATTGAGAATTTTGGCGTTAAGTTTGGATTTCAATTAGCGTTTTAACTTTATTTTAAGAAACAGTTTTTTAATCTAAAACTCATATTTCATTCACAATTTTTGTAATATCAATCACATATCTTTGATTATATTTGATTGATATTAGTTTAAGCAAATGATACTTCGTTCAGAGAATTTAGTAAAAAAATACAAAAATCGTACGGTTGCCAATAACGTAAGTGTACAAGTACAACAAGGCGAAATTGTTGGGTTACTTGGACCAAATGGGGCAGGGAAAACAACTTCTTTTTATATGATTGTGGGAATGGTAAAACCAAATTCCGGAAAAATATTTTTAGACAATAAAGATATTACTAACGAACCCATGTATAAACGAGCGCAATTAGGCGTTGGATATTTACCGCAGGAAGCATCAGTTTTTAGAAAACTAAGCATTGAAGATAATTTACGGGCTGTTTTGCAAATGACTAAATTAACTAAAGCCGAGCAAGAGCATAAGGTTGAAAGTTTATTAGATGAATTCGCATTACATCATGTACGTAAAAATTTAGGTGATCAGTTATCGGGTGGCGAAAGAAGACGAACTGAAATTGCACGTGCTTTAGCAACCGATCCTAAATTTATTTTATTGGATGAGCCATTTGCGGGTGTTGATCCAATTGCCGTAGAAGATATACAAAGTGTGGTGCGAAAATTAAAAGATAAAAATATTGGGATTCTAATTACTGATCATAATGTACATGAGACGTTAAATATTACCGATAGAACATATCTCTTGTATGCGGGAGAAGTTATTAAATCAGGATCTGCTGAAGATTTAGCGAATGATGAAATGGTTCGCAGAGTTTATTTGGGTAATAATTTTGAATTACGGAAATAATTTTTTTGAATTGTTATACCTTTTAATTTAATTAATTCGGTGTAAATTACAATCTTTCGGAGGATTAAGAATCATAGGAAATTTTTCAATTTTTACAGAGCTACTATCTAATCCAAACGCTTTAGCTTCACTTAAACTGAAACGCTTTAAGAAAAAATATGCATTCAATATTAACTTTTCAAAGAAAGGTAAATCATTTTCATAGGACAAGAATTTTTCAATTACTACAAATTTAAAATCACCAATAATATTATTTTTATTTAACGATTCGTAACGACTTGTAATATCAACTTCTTTGTTTTTAACCAAATCTTCAACCACTTTTCTAAACATTAAGTTAACTCTTGGAGCAACTCTAAATCCTAATCTAAAATCAACACGTATAATATCATCAGCCGCCACATGGGTAACTTTATAATCCATGCGATAAGGCTCGTCCATTACATCTACATGCACAAACCAATAGATGTCAGCTCGCTTAGGCCGCTTTTGTAATATAGAATATATAATCTTTGATTCAATTTCTTCGGGATTATTAGCGCCGGTCATATAAACTAAATGAGTAGCATATTTTGGAATAGATTCATCATTGCTTAAATCAACTAATTTTTGCTGATGATCAGCCAATTTAACAGCATCTGTATATCGCTTGCGTATTTTCTTCGCTAAAAACCAAATAGCCATAACTGCCATCAAAGCAGAAGCTATCAATAAAGTAATCCAACCACCATGAGTAAATTTACTCAAATTAGCTGCTAAAAAGGAAAACTCAATAACTAAATAAACTGCTATTACGATATAAATTAAAAACTTATTATAACGTTTCATATGCATATAAAAATTTAGCAAAGTAGTTGTCATTAACATACATAACACAATAGCTAAGCCATAAGCAGCTTCCATATTAATGGATTCTCTGAAATATAACACAACACCAATGCAACCTGATAATAATAGCCAATTTGTTGAGGGAATATATAATTGCCCCTTCATTTCAGAAGGATATTTTACCCTAACCTTTGGCCATAAATTTAAACGCATAGCCTCGTTAATTAAACTAAATGATCCGCTAATTAAGGCTTGAGAAGCAATAACAGCTGCCATCGTTGAAATCACAATTCCATAGGGCAAAAAGTTATCGGGCATAATGGCGTAAAACGGATTGCTTGATTTAAACGAATCTAATGTCTGTCCTTGATGTGCTATCAAAAACGCACCTTGTCCAAAATAATTTAATACTAAGGTTGTTTTCACAAATATCCATGAAATACGAATGTTTTGTTTCCCACAATGTCCTAAATCAGAATACAAAGCCTCTGCACCTGTAGTACAAAGAAAAACCGCTCCTAAAATTAAATAGCCCGACGGATGTATTTGTAATAAATGATATGCGTAATATGGATTTAAAGATGATAATACACTCCAATTACTTGTCATTTGATAAACCCCTAATGTTCCCAACATTAAAAACCAAAGCATCATCATTGGACCAAAAAACTTACCTATAAAACTTGTACCAAATTGTTGAATAAAAAATAAGGCACATAAAATTCCAATGACAATTGGAACTGTATTAAGTTCGGGATTATATACTTTTAATCCCTCAATTGCTGAAGAAACAGAAATTGGTGGTGTAATAATTCCATCCGCTAATAAAGCACTTCCACCAATAATTGCAGGAA
>JBILOV010000227.1:0-3860 GCA_044374335.1 Bacteroidia bacterium
AAACGTAAAATACGCTCATCACGTTTAAATTGTAATTCTAGTTCTGCAATCTCAGTTCCTTTTCCTGAAAAATCAACTAGGTGGTAAAACCCTGTAGTTTTCTTTTGGATTGGATAAGCCAATTTCTTTAGCCCCCAGTTTTCTCTGTGATTAATTTTCGCTCCCAAATCCGTTAGGATTTTTTCAAACTTTTTTGCGGCCTCCTTTGCCTGATCATCAGACAAAACGGGAGTTAAAATGAAGACCGTCTCATAGCGTTTTTCCATTGTTTTTTATTTTAAAATTAGGGCTGCAAATATAGGCTAATTATTTGATAATGATGCAATTTTATATGAAAAACTAGTAAAAAAATCTACTTTGTAAGTGAACGATTTCAGTTATAAATTCATAAGATACTGATAATTAATATTTTATGATTTTTCATTTTGACAGTTGTCAAAATGAAAAACAATGGTTTATCGCAATTTTTCAGTATTATAGCTTAAATTTCGTTTGCTTTTTTTATGAATTTTTTTTGTTGAAAAATAGCACGCTACTTTTTATCAAATTGTAATTATAACTTTACCTTACATTGTAATATACTCATGCATTTTTTAGCTCACATACTAGTTTTTTTAAAATTTATACCATCACCGCCTGATAGTAATTTAATTATTAATACAGGCATTAACATTCGTCAAGATATTATTTCGGTAGAAAATTTTACTACACACAAAAAAATGAATTTTGTGTATGACTCTCAAATTTACAAGCTTGGATGTGATACATTGCCAAATGTTATATTTTGGAGAAGTATTATGAAACTGCATAAAGATTCAGCTCTATTTAATACTCCGCTTAATAGAAATGTATTATGCAAAACCGGCATTAGTAAATGGGAGTGTATGGATAGCACCAAAAAATTCTGCTATAAGGATAGTCTCAGGAAGATTCATTGCTTAAGTGATTCAGATAGAATTTTACTAACCAACGGAAAAAGTTTTTTTTATGATTTTGAAAAAGCTTCCACTAACTTTCATCAAGGCATTAATGATTTTATAGATAACGGTGTTGACCCTTGGTATGCGCAAGCAATATTAATGATTGAAAGTCCAAATAAACTTCAAAAATCAAATGCTGGAGCCTATGGTTCCTTTCAATTAATGAAAGATGTAGCGCGTTTATTTGGATTAAAAGTCAATAAAAAAATCGATGAGCGCGCTAATTTTAGCCGTTCTGCTTATGCAGCATCAAGTTTAATAAAAAAAATATGCATCCCTAAAACCAAACAAATTTTAGATTCATTAGGAATTACAAATTACAAAGAAAACGATTTATGGTTTAGGTTATTAGTGATGCATTCTTACCATGCCGGTGCAGGAAATGTTAAAAAAGCGTTATTCTCATTTCGACCAAGGGAAGGTAATATGAATTTAATTTATACTCTTTGGCGAACTGAAACTAAACAATTCAGATCGGCATCTCAAAATTACTCTCAATTAGTTTTAGCCGCAATGCTCGAAGTGAACCAAAAATATGGATTAAATCCAAAAGAACTCATTATTAACTCCAAACCAAAAGGAAATATACTTCGCTAAATAGGAGCTTTTTTTATACTAAATTTAGAATGCTCTTAAAAAATGTATTTTTTTTGAAATACGATTTTTATTTAATTTTTATTTTACATTTATCAATAAATTATGTCCTATGAGAATTTTGATTATTGAAGATGAAAAATCGTTGCGCGAAGATGTTGTTGATTATTTAACCGAGAACGGATATAAATGCGACTTTGCAACAACGATTAAAAGTGCTATCCAAAAATTAAACGACCTTGTTTATAGTTGTGCTTTGGTGGATGTTGGTCTACCAGATGGTTCAGGGATTGAAATTGTTGAGCATATAAAAAAAAATAATCCAGAAATGGGTGTTATTATTGTTACTGCTAAAAATTCATTAGAAGATAAATTACAAGGATTAAAAATTGGAGCGGATGATTATTTAACCAAGCCTTTTCATTTATCTGAATTAAGCGCAAGAGTTTATTCTGTTTTAAGAAGGAGAAATTTTGGCGGAAAAAACTCTTTAGTATTTGATGGCTTAGAAATTGATACCACCGAAAAAAAGGTAATTGCAAATAACGTTCAATTGCAATTAACAAAAAAAGAATATGAAATATTAGTTTATTTAGCTAGCAATCCCACTCACTTAATTACCAAAGAAGCTTTGGCTGATGCTATATGGGGAGATAAAGCTGACATGGCTACTTCCTTTGATTTTGTTTATAGTCAAATAAAAAATTTGAAGAAAAAATTAAACGAAGCCGATTTAAAAAATTATATCAAAGTAGTTTATGGAATGGGCTACAAGTTTAAAAACTAAGAATAGTTAAATTATAAATCATGCCCACTAAAGTTAAATTATCAAAACATGATTATTAAAAGTGCATGAAACTTCTTACCAAAACGAACGTTTACACAACCATAACTACCACGCTGCTTTTTGCGATGGGCATTTTTGTAGTGTATGAAGTGATACTGCAAAAACTAGACAAGGAAGTTGATAAGCAATTATTATCTGCTAAAACTCAAATTTTAAAGGGACTAAATGATGGTATTTCTCCCAATGAATTTCTTTCTAATCTCGGACAAAAAGTTTATGTAAAAAAGGTTGGCAAGCAAACAATTTTTGATAATAAATTTATAGAGTATATTGAACATCAATCTAATGCTGATGAAGTTGTGCAAAGAGAGCTTTTATTTCAAACAGTTGTGGATGATAAAGTTTATGAAGTTACAGTATGTAGCTCATTGTCTGAAGGAAAAAAAATAGGTGAATATATTATTGCAGTTGTATTAGTTTTTTTATTAGTTTCTGTCATTATTTTGTTTTTATTAAATCGTTTAATTTCTGCATTTATTTGGTCGCCATTTTACGATACACTTTCTAAAATAAAAACATGGAATATTAAGAAAAATGAAATTCTCGATTTTAAAATCACCAATATTGATGAGTTTCATTTACTGAATGATACCGTAAAAGATTTAACCCGACAAATACAATCGGATTATCATAACCTTAAAGAATTTACTGAAAATGTGTCGCACGAAGCGCAAACTCCCTTATCAATTATTAGTACCAAAATAGAGTTGTTAATGCAAGAGTCTAATTATAGCGAAAAACAACATAAACTTTTAATTCAAACCTACAATGCAACTCAACGCTTATATAAACTAAACGAGGGTTTGATATTATTAACCCGTATTGAAAATAAACAATTTGTTGAAACAAGTTCTATTGATTTAGTGCAGGCCATTGAAGAAAAAATTGAAGTGTTGGAAGATTTTATTGAAGCAAAACAAATTGTGGTACAAAAAGTATTTAATGCAAACGTTACAAAAGAAGTTAATCCGGTTTTACTAACTATTTTATTGAATAACTTATTTATCAATGCCATAAAATATAATCTAGAAGAAAAGGGTAGTATAAAAATCACTTTAAATGAAGATTCTTTTTCTGTAGAAAACCAAAGCCCATCCGATAAAATTGATAAACAGTTTTTATTTGACCGCTTTAATAAAAATTCTATTTCTGGTTCATTAGGGCTTGGCTTATCTTTAATTAAAAAAATTGTTGATTTTTATAACTGGCATATTACCTATTCTCATAAAGATGGAACTCATAAGTTTAAAATTTATATGTAGTTTCGTTCTGTATTTTTTTAACCTATGAACACATCAATCTGGTATCGCGAACCAAGTATAGCTCACATCAATTCTTTAAATAAAAACACCTTAGGTCAAAATTTAGGTATTGACTTTATTGAAGTGGGCTCAAATTATTTAGTAGCTACAATGCCCGTTGATGAGCGAACAAAACAA
>JBILOV010000127.1:0-6919 GCA_044374335.1 Bacteroidia bacterium
TGGTGGCGCCAATGTTGCTTTAGCAGAAACATTAGGTAGCGTTGCTTCCCTATTGGTTGTAAATAGCGAAGTTTTTATTGGTGTTGGTGTAGAGATAAACGCTAATCACATAAAAGCTGTGTTGCATGGAAAGGTAAAAGGAATTTGTACTCCCTTAAATATTGCTGGCAAAAATCATGTGTGGGATATTAAAATTTATAACGAGCAAAATGAACTGACTTGTGTTTCACGATTTACATGCACAATTATTCCAAAAAATAAATTTTTATAAATCGATAAATAACTTCAACAAAAAAATAATATATAAATAGCAAACGTCCTTTATGAAATTTTTATTTATTCTTTTTACTTTACTTTTTCAAACAAGCTTTTTTGCACAAAGCAAATTAAAATCTGGTTTTATTGCTCAAGAGTTTTTGGATGTTTTACATTTAGAATGGGCACATCAAGATAGTGGAAGTAAATATTCACATGCAGTATTACCTATAAATTATAAAAGAGTATATCGTTCGCCGGAAGTGGGATTAAAAAATAAATTTGATTTTTGGTTACGAGACGATTCGGTGGGAGTTATTTGCTTGCGATACACAGTTGGTGGAACCAGTTGGCTAGAAAATTTTTATAGCGGAATGATTAAAGCGCAGGGTTCTCTCAAATTAAATGATTCAACCAAATTTCATTACAAATTTTCTAACGACGAAAAAGCGTTTGTGCATCACGGCTGGACTATTGGAATTGCTCATTTAGCTCCTTTAGTAACCAATGTAATTAATGACTATTACAAAAAAGGAGTAAAAGAAATTATAATAATAGGGCATAGCCAAGGCGCCGCACTAGCTTTTTTAATGCGTTCTTATTTGCATTATGCACCAGAATCAATTTTACCAAAAGACATAAATTATAAAGTATATTGTTGCGCTGCGCCAAAGCCCGGTAATTTATTTTATGCTTACGACTTTGATTTTATTACCCGCAATGGTTGGGCTTACCGAATTATAAACACCAGCGATTGGGTTCCAGAAACACCATTTTCTATTCAAAGCATTGGAGATTTACATCCTACAAATCCATTTTCAAACAAAAAGCAACTCATGAAAAAAGGAGTTAGTAAGCCATTAATGCGTTGGTATGTAAATCATGCCATAAACGACATGGAAGGTGCTGCGCAAAAAGTTAACAGGAAGTATGAAAAATACCTTACTAAACGAATGGGTTCTGTTATAAAAAAATCTCTTAAAGAATATCAAAATCCAATTATTGAAAAAAGTAACTTTTATATGCCTACAGGCATTCCAATTATTTTGCAGCCAGACAGTACATATAACCAAAAATTTAAGTTTGATGGTAACAATGTGTTTTTGCATCACATGTTTGAACCATATATTTATTTAACCAAATTACATTACCTTACAAACTAATCTCGTTTTTGCCAATAATTTTCAGGTATTTAAATTTTAATAGCTAGTTAATCTAAAATCTATAAAATGTTTGGTAATTTCTTTTAAATTTGCCAAGATTTTAAACCACTTATACTTATGAAAAAAATAATTTTATTTATTGTAACCTGCACCTTTTTATTAAAGCCAATTGCTAAAGCAGATGAAGGCATGTGGTTACCAATGCTTCTTGGTCAGCAAGTTTATGCTGACATGGTAAAAAAAGGCCTAAAAGTATCCAAAGAACAGCTATACAGCATGAACCAAGCGTGTATTAAAGATGCCATTATTATTTTTGGTGGCGGTTGCACCGGCGAAATTGTAAGTAAAGAAGGATTAATATTCACAAATCACCACTGCGGTTATAATGCCATTGCTGCAGCAAGCACCGTTGATCATAATTATTTGAGAGATGGCTTTTGGTCTAAATCAAAATCTGAAGAGATATACGCACCGGGTGTTCACGCTCAGTTTTTAGTTAAAATAGTAGATGTTACAGATAAAGTAAACGAAAAAATTAAAGATATTCCTGCATTAGAGTTAACTCAAAAGTTGCCAGGCATTTTAACCGAAATGGCTACAAAAGAAACTGAAGGTTCAACGTACGAAGGACGTGTTTCATCAATGTTTAAAGCCAATCAATTTTTACTATTTGTTTATGAGCGCTACAAAGATGTGCGTTTGGTTGGTACTCCACCCGAAAGTATTGGAAAATTTGGTGGCGATACAGATAACTGGGAATGGCCGCGTCATACAGGAGATTTTTCTATCTTCCGTGTGTATACAAATAAAGAAGGAAAAGCAGCAGAATACGCAGCAGATAACGTTCCATTAAAAGCTAAATACTCATTACCAGTTTCAATTAAAGGAGTTAAAGATGGAGATTATACCATGATTTGGGGCTATCCAGGCGGAACAAATCGTTATGAAACATCTTTTGGAGTGAAATTAAAAACAGATATAGAAAATCCTTCATTAGTTGATTTACGTGATGCGCGTTTAAAATTTATGTTGGAAGAAATGAAAAAAGATCCAGCTGTAAAAATTCAATTAGCAGGCAGTTATGCTGGTATTGCTAATTACTGGAAATTTTTTGATGGTGAATCAAAACAATTATTAAAATTTAAAACATACGAGGAAAAACAAGCCGCTGAAACAGCTTTTTTAACTTGGGCTAAAGGTAAAACCGAATACGAAAATTTATTTAACGAATACAAAAAAATATACGATGCGTGGCGTCCCTATTCTAAACAGCGCGTTTATATGATGGAAGGCATTTTTGGTTCACCATTGATTAAGTTTGCTTCTTCGCTACAACGATTAGATGCAACTTTGAGTAAAAAAGATGTTACTAAAGAAGATATTGCAAAAGCAATTGATGCTGCTAAAACAGACCGTACAAATTTCATCAAAGACGAAAATGTAGTGTCTGATAAAAACATTTTAGCTTTTGTTGCACAGGCATTTTATAATGACGTAGATGCGGCTCAACATCCAGCTGGTTTTTATAGTATGATTAATAGCAAGTTTGGCGATTTAAAAACAAAATCTACTTACGAAGCATTTTCAAATTATGTATTTACAACAACTGCTATTTTAGATAACGCTAAATGGGATGCCATGATGGCTAATCCTGATACCGCTGTCTTGCATAAAGATCCTGCTTTTATGATGGCTAGTGCCTTTAATACAAATTTTAGTTCAAAATACGCTAAAGCATTTGCTGATTTTAACGCGCAAAATTTTGTGTTAGGTAAAAGCTATTTAAAAGGTGTATTAGAAATGAATAAGGGTAAAAAAATGTATCCAGATGCTAACTTTACCATGCGTGTGAGTTTTGGTAATGTAAAATCATACTCGCCAAAAGACGCTGTAAAATATAGCCATATTTGCACCTTATCGGGTATTTTAGAAAAATACAAACCAGGTGATTATGAGTTTGATGCGCCAGTTAAATTAATTGAATTAGCTAAAGCAAAAGATTTTGGTCAGTATGCTGATGCTGTTGCTAAAGACATTGTTGTATCTTTTATTAGTTCAAACGATATAACAGGCGGTAATTCAGGTTCACCGGTTTTAAATGCAAAAGGCGAATTAATTGGTTTAGCATTTGATGGAAACTACGAAGCATTAAGTCACAAAATTAAATTCGATAAAGATTTAAATCGTACCATTAATTTAGATGTTCGTTACTTGTTATGGGTAGTAGAAAAACTAGGTGGTGCAACTAACATTATAAATGAGTTAGATATTAAGAAATTGTAATTTAATACGATTGATAAGTAAAAAATCCCCGTTAAATTTTAACGGGGATTTTTTTTCAGATTAAAAAAGTTGGGGGTAAATGATTAACCCAAGAAATTGCGCTATTTGAGTTCTCTTCCTATAACGAATGGCGTTTCTTTATAAATCAAGAGTCAGTGGGATGAAATACGAAGAAGTAATCTTATATTTAAATCATAACGAAACCACTATGAAATATTATCTTGAACCAAAATTTTAAGAAGTTTGATTTGAGTTCAAAAACGAATACTAAAAGAGTTTAGTATTAATCCTGTAACTCTAACCAACGCATTGTTTTTTCATCAATTTGAGAAGAAATAAATGTAAATTGTTTTGATAATTTTTCAATTTCCTTAACATCAGATATTCCGCTAGCCAATAAATGTTCGATTTCTGTTTTTTTTATTTCTAACTGCGGAAGTTCAATATCCAAAGATTCTAATTCTTTTTGTTCTTTAAAGGACAATTTCTTTTTATCTGTTGGAGTAACCGTTTCAATGATTTGTTTAACAGGTTCAGAAGAAACGGCATTAGCCAATAACTCTTTTTGCTTTAGTTCTTTTGCTAATTCTTCTGCTTCATCTTCTGAATCATATTTCCATTGACGGTACTCGCTATAATTACCTGGAAAATCTTTAACAACACCTCCTCCTTCAAATGCAAAAACGTGATCCACTAATCTATCTAAAAAATAACGATCATGCGATACAATTAATACACAGCCTTGAAAATCTAATAAAAATCCTTCAAGAGTTTGTAAAGTAACAATGTCTAAATCGTTAGTAGGCTCATCTAAAATTAAAAAGTTAGGATTTTTAACTAATACTGTTAGTAAATACAAACGTCTTTTTTCGCCTCCGCTTAATTTACTTACATGTCCGTATTGAACTTCAGGTGCAAAATTAAAACGCGTTAATAATGCTGAAGCGCTTAACGATGTGCCATTTGCCAAAGGAATAAATTCGGCAATATCTTTTACTACTTCAATTACACGCTTATCATCAGCTACCTGTATTCCTTTTTGAGAATAATACCCAAAAACAATCGTATCTCCTACAGAAACTTTACCTGCATCAGGTGGCTCAATGCCTTGTAACATATTAATAAAAGTACTCTTACCAATTCCGTTAGGACCAACAATACCAATTTTTTCACCTTTAATAAATGTGTACGAAAAAGGCTCTAATATTTTTTTGTCGCCAAACGCTTTTTTCAAATTATGCACTTCAATAATTTTACTACCAATACGTTCAACTTTTACACTCAACTCAATTTTTTTATCTACACTTTTTTTACGAGCTTTTGCTTCAACATCTGTAAAAGCATCAACACGTGATTTAGATTTAGTAGTACGTGCACGTGGTTGTTTACGCACCCACTCTAACTCGCGGCGGTATAAATTTTTTGCTTTTTCTAACTCAGAAGCTTGCATCATCTGGCGTTCGGCCTTCTTCTCCATATAATAATCAAACTTACCTCTATATTCATATAAAGTATGTTCATCTATTTCTATGATTCTATCACATACTTCATCTAAAAAATAACGATCATGCGTTACTAATAAAATACTTTTTTTATAGCTACGTAAATATTCCTCTAACCATTCAATCACTGTAACATCCAAGTGATTAGTAGGCTCATCCATAATTAATAAATCAGGTTCATTTAATATTACCTGAGCTAATGCTAAACGTTTTTTTTGTCCACCGCTAAGCGTACTTACTTTTTGTTTTAAATCATTTAAACCTAAATTTGAACACACTATCATGATTTGCGTTTCCACATTCCATGCTTCTAAATCATTCATTTTATTGGTTAAAATATCCAACTGGTTTTCTGTTTTTTCGGTTGGATTAGCATAATGAGATTCAACTAAATGATTATAGTCAATGGCTGTTTTAACCATTTCGCTATCGCCTGCATAAATAGCTTCTTCAATGGTATGATTTTCGTTTAACGTTGGCTCTTGACTTAAAAAGGAAATGCGCAATTCTTTTCTGAAAGCAATATCACCACTATCCGGGATTTCGATGCCTTGTAAAATTTTAAATAACGTAGATTTACCAGAGCCGTTTTTTGCAATCAATGCTACTTTATCACCGTAGTTAATTCCAAAATTAATATTTTTAAAAAGAACTTTATCGCCAAAACTTTTACTTAATTGATTTACTGAAAGAAGATTCATTACTATTTATGTATTTTAACCGCTAAGAGCGCAGAGATTAAGCAAAGAGCACAAAGAGATTTATGTATGTTTATTTTAGTTTTTAAGATTTTTTTCAATTAGATACCTTAACTTATCTCTATTTAAATTAGAATTTATTTCACCGTTCACTGTCAGCGATACATTACCTGTTTGTTCTGAAACTGTAAGTGCCAGGGCATCTGTAGTTTCGGTTAAGCCAACGGCTGCTCGGTGTCGCATTCCAAAATGTGAAGGAAAGTTTTCTTTTTCGGTTACCGGTAATACACAACGAGCTGCAATTATTCTATTATCTTTTATAATAACGGCGCCATCATGCATCGGACTATTTTTATAAAATATATTTTCCAACATTTTATCCGTTAAAGCAGAGTCAACTACCTCGCCGGTATTTACATAAAATTTTAAATCAGATTTACGAGAGATAATAATGAGTGCTCCCGTTTTTGTTTCACTCATATTAAAGCAGGCATTAATAACAGCATCAGCATCTAATGCAAAACGTGAGGAAGTACTTGCCTGATTTGAAAACATAAAAATAGATTTCCAATTCTTATTTTTAATGAATTCGTTAGAACCGATATACAATAAAAATTTTCTGATTTCTTGCTGAAAAACAACCATTACGGCAATAACGCCAACATTAATAAATTTTCCTAAAATAGAGCCTAGTAATTTTAATTCAAACGCACGAACAAAAATCCATACAACATATATTAAGGCTAAGCCAATAAAAACATTTACGGCTGCTGTACCTTTAACCATTTTATATAATTGGTAAAGCATTACAGCCACTAAAATTATATCAACAGCATCTGTAATGCCAAAAGAAATAAATGTTATAAATAATTGATTTAACACGCCGGCAAAGATACTTTTTTATAGCCTAATTAAAACCCTTTTTTAACTCTTAATTGGCACAAAATTAGAATTTTACTCATTTTTGGCTTTAATTATTGTTTTTTAATCCCAATTTTATTGAAGAATTAGGTATAAA
>JBILOV010000291.1:0-2784 GCA_044374335.1 Bacteroidia bacterium
TTGCACACTGTGTTTTAATCCTTTATAAAAATCACCTTCTTCAAAAAAATTAACGCCATATAATAATTTTAGTTTATTGTTTTTTTGAATTCCAACCTGAGCAAATCCTACATGTTGATCTGTGTTTATTGGCGCATTAATTGGCCTGTTCCAATCGCGCTCAAATTCAATGGCCCTATACCTTTCAATAGGATTAAAATATTGTTGCACATATTCATATCCTAAATTATAAACTGCATTTAAGGATTGTTTTAAAGCGGTATCATTTTTTATAACGGTTTGATTATTGCTGTTTACTTTAATACCATACCCATCATCATTATTAGAGTTAAATTTACTGAAAGTATTTATATCATTTTTAGTATAAACTCCTTCTACATCTATTTGATGATTTTTATTAAATTGATAGTTAACACCAGTGGTAAACATTTGTTTTTTCTTAGGAGTTACTAAAGGAATTACAGGCTCATAATTTCCCTGTAAAATTCCTCCTACAGGCGCTACCCATTTATATACTTTGCCGTTTGCCGTTGTTGATACTTGAATATAATATCCATTATTTTCTCCAACATAGCTATATTTTACCCTGTATTTAGCGCTATCCGGGTTAGTCGAATACACAAAAATATTGGGATAGATAAGAGTAGAAATAACAGTGTCTTTTTTCCAATAAAACACATCAGTAGTATTAAACGTTACAAGTTCGGCGCCACTTGTAACGGCTTTTGTTAAAGTGTCGCCAATATTAAACATGGTGAACTTTTGCGATTCTGTTAATGTTTGTTGCAGCGTTTTATTTTTATTGTCTTGTTCTCCAAAAAAATTAAAGCGTACTTTTAATTTATCAGATTCAATTTCCTCACTTAAAAAATAAAGTGATCTCGCATAATTTCTTTCAGCATATTGAAATTCTGCAATGATACGTTTGTCCTTTGTTATAATTTGTTTTGCAGTAAAGGTTAGCTCCGAAGTATTATAATCAATAGTATAATCATTTTCTTGCCCACGTTGTAATAATCTGCCATCAATATAAATACGCTCAGTTCCGGATAGTACAATAATAAATTGTTCGTTATCGGCGCCACGTAATCGATATGGACCTTGATTGTTTTCTGTTCCTTGTATACTATTTCTGGCAAATTTACCTTTACTTACCGCGCCACTTAATTGAGTTTTAAATACTACTGTTTTTTTATTAAGGGTATCGCTGTAGTTGTTCGAAAAATAAGCTCCCTGTGAGCGCTTATAAAAATTCATAAAATAGCTACTCGGTCTTTGTAACTGAAAATCACCCACAATTAATTTTGATGTTTTATTTGATAGTTGAACAAACACCTTATCAAACTCTTGCAATTGCGCTGTTGTGCCATCTGCCTGAAAAGGAATATTGTCATCAGTTGCTGCTAATAATAAATCTACTTCTTGTGTCAATTTTCCACTAACTTGTAAATTTAAACTTGAGTTTACCACAACGTCTTGATTATTTCCAAAACTAATTCCTCTGCTAATGCTTCCGTTTTTATTTAAACCATCAGATACAAATGATTCGCTTGCAGGAGCAGAGCCTGCAAAAGCTAATGTCATAGGATTTGCCGGAAGGGATAAATCTTTGGTTAATTTGGATGTACTTTGATGATAGTACTGTTTTTCGAAATTGTAAGGAAAGGTCTTGTAAGAAACAAAAATAGGGTCGGTTGGTTTTACTTTAAACACAATTGCTTTTAAAGGATAATTTATATTAAAAGTTGTGGAGTCTAATTTGGTATTTTTTACGGAAAGTTTTACCGTTCCAGGAATTAAACTTAAGCTATCTAAAAATAAGGTATCAGATTTTACGAAATAATATTTTTGTTTTAGGTTCGTTTGAGATTGTGTCTGAATAAAAAATCCACACAAACAGATACTTATAAAAATAAATCTAAAACTCACCATGCTAATAACGGTTTATAAATATAGAAATTGTATTTTTAAGGCATAAACATTATTTATATGCGAATCATTACATACAATGTTAACGGCATCCGTGCCGCCATGAACAAAGACTTAGTTGGGTGGCTAAAATCCTCCAATCCAGATGTACTTTGCCTACAAGAAGTGAAGGCTACTCCAGATCAAGTAAATATTTCTGAATTTGAAGCTTTAGGGTATCAAATGTATTGGTATCCCGCGCAAAAAAAAGGGTATAGCGGGGTGGCCATTTTTTCTAAATTAAGTCCAAAAAATATTGAATACGGTTGCGGTATTGACGCGTATGATTTTGAAGGAAGGGTTATAAGGGTTGATTTTGAGGAATGTTCAGTGATGAGCGTTTATCATCCAAGCGGAAGTAGCGGAGATGAACGACAAGCTTTTAAAATGAAATGGTTGGCTGATTTTAAAAAATATATTGACGGTTTAAAAACAAAAATTCCGAATTTAATTTTGTGTGGCGATTACAACATTTGCCACAAACCAATTGATATTCATAATCCAAAATCAAATGCAAACACATCTGGTTTTTTACCCGAAGAAAGGGAATGGATGGAACAATTTATTCAATCTGGATTTACGGATTCTTTTAGGCATTTTAACCAAGAACCACACCAATATAGTTGGTGGAGTTATAGAGCTGGTGCTCGAAACAAGAACTTAGGTTGGAGAATTGATTATAATTTAGTTTCAGATCACTTAAACGATAAACTAAAAAGAGCGGTTATTTTACCCGATGCGGTTCATAGCGACCATTGCCCTGTTTTAGTGGAGATAGAATTCTAAACTATTTACTAGTAATCTGTTAAAAATTCA